>DATLGQ010000368.1:0-6988 GCA_035540435.1 Fimbriimonadaceae bacterium | reverse complement strand
CGAGGAGACGTCTGCCCCACATCGCGAGGCCGATCGCAGCACAGGTTTCGGCATAGGCGGAGGTGTTGGGGAGGTCATAGTCGCCGGTGAAGCCCTCGTTTTTCGCAGAAGGGCCAATGCCTCCGGTCAGGTACATCCGCTTTCTCGTGAGGTTGGACCAAACGGTCTGGAGCGCCTCACCCAGGGCTTGGTCATCCGGGGGCGCAAGTTCGGTCGCCGCGGCATAGAAATACATCGCCCGAACGGCGTGACCTACGACCTCGGTGTGCTCCCGGACGGGCGCATGATCCTGCGCATAATCCCCCCGATAATGCCCGTCCTTGAGGAGGAACTGGGGGGCCCAAGGCGAAAGCTTCATCGCCTCCTCATCCTTGAGCTCTGCCTCGATGATGCTGGGCCGCCGCCCGCGCTCCTCGATCATCCATCGAGCGAACTCGGCATACTTCGGCTCGTCGAGATGATCTGCCAGGCGGACGAGCGCCAGTTCGATCTCTTGATGTCCGCAGTAGCCGCGCCGCTTGCCGGGACCGAACACGGTCATCACATGATCGGCAAACCTTGTCGCCACGTCGAGTAGCGAGCGGCTCCCGGTGGCTTGGTGATGCGCAACCGCAGCTTCGATGAGGTGGCCGCCGCAGTACATCTCGTGCATCGTTCCCAGGTTGCGCCACTTGAGGTCTGGGTGCATGAGTTGGAAGAAGGTGTTGAGGTAGCCGCTGGGTTCTTGGGCGCCGGCGACGGCGGACACCGCTTGCGCCATCATCTCTTCGATCTCGGGATCGGGCCCGATGGTCAACGCGTAGGCGCACGCCTCGATCCACTTGTAGACGTCGCTGTCGTTGAAGTAGAGGCCTTCGAAGCCGCCGGACTCGCCTCTTCCGGCTCGCAGGAAGTTTTCGAGTCGGCCGGTCTGCAGAATCTGCTCCCATTGGGCACGCAGCGTCCTTTCTCGCAGCGTCCGCTGCCAGGTGCCCCAGAAAGAGTCGGTCATCCGGATACGGTCGAGGGGCAGGGGGCGCATGCGCCGACGGAGGGTCATCGGGCCGAGTTTACATCTGCCGATCAGGCTGATCGCATGGCCGCTCCATGCTTTGATTGACAGCATTCGGTCGATCAGGTAGCATCGGACACCACGCGACAGAGGAAGGTAGAGTAGAAGAGCTATGCCGCTAAAGGTTTTGGTGTGTGACGACGAAAGGCACATCGTGCGCCTGATTCAAGTCAACCTCGAGAGACAAGGCTATCAGGTCGTCACCGCCTTCGATGGCAAGGAAGGCCTCGAAAAGATCCGATCGGAAAAGCCGAACCTGGTCGTGTTGGACGTGATGATGCCCTACATGGACGGCTTCGAGGTGCTCAAGACCTTGCGGCGTGAGCCCGAGACCGAGACGCTTCCGGTGATCATGCTGACCGCCAAGGCTCAGGACAAGGACGTGTTCGAGGGCTACCATTACGGCGCCGACATGTACCTCACAAAGCCCTTCAACCCGATGGAGCTCGTGACGTTCGTCAAGCGCATCGCAGCCGGTTCCGACGGAGACCCCGGCGGACCCAAGCGCTACGACCTCTAATCGATCTTCTCGTCCAAGTACGAAGGATCGCGTTTCGCGGCTCGGCGAATCCAGAGGATGTTTGCAAGCTCCCCCAGCAGGGTGAAGCTGCATATCCCTGCGATAGCCCCTAGCCACCAGCTAGGCCAGCGGGCAAACATCAGCCACGCGATCGGCGTCACAAAGGCGCCGAACTTGGCGCCGTAGATCGATCGTTCGAGAGCACTCTTTACACGCATCGCTACCGCCTTCAAGCTGTGATCATTTTTCTCTTTGTCCTTGCGCCAAAGCTGTGTTATCATCTGAGAATACGTATTCTCAGCGCAGCGGCTGAAGACAGACGATGAGGGTCACCCAGCAGGATATCGCGAAGATGGCGAGCGTGTCGCAGGCGACCGTCTCCCGAGTGCTTTCGGGCGACGAGCGGGTAGAGTCCTGTATCCGCGAGCGAGTTCAGACCGTCATCCGCGAACACAACTACAAGCCAGATGTTCGCGCGCGCTCACTCAGAAGCAAGCGGACGGGGCTCATCGGCCTCGTCGTCAAGCGGCCCAGCGGCGGTCTCAAAGACGATCCTTTCTTCTCGAATCTCACCGCCGAGATCATGGACTTCCTGTCGGGCCGGCCATATCACCTTTGTGTCGATATGGTCACCAGCGATCGCGGCCAGGACGCGATCTATGACGAGATGCTGCGCACGCGCCGGGTCGACGGGCTGATCCTGGTCGAGAGCGAAGCGAGTGATGAGCGCATTCACCGGCTTCAGGCCGAGGGCTTTCCATTCGTGCTCATCGGGAACCCGATGAACGGCTGGAGCGCGACGATCATGTCGGTTGACAACGACAACTTCCTGGCGGGAGAAATGGCCACTCGCCACTTGATCGAACAGGGATACCGCCGCATCGGATTCCTCGGCGGCCCGCGTGGCCTGACCGTCAGCGAAGACCGATTTGCTGGCTACTGCGCCGCTATGGCCGACCGTGGCCGAGAGTGCCGGGCGTGGACTTCCGACTTCGGCTGCGAGGCAGCCCGCGAGATCGCGGCGAAGATCCTCGCCGAGCTAGAGAGGCCAGACGCGCTGGTCGTGCTGGATGACTTCATGGCGATGGGGGTGGTGCTGGCGACTCGGGCAATCGGCCTCCGCATCCCGGATGACCTCGGGCTGGTCAGCTTTAACGACAGCAGCCTTTGCGACCTCCTTGAAAGTGGGCTGAGCTCCGTGTCGTTGAACATTCCCGAGATCGTGCGGCACGCCTGCGGCAACCTACTTCGGGTGATCGAGCAGAAGGATGTGGGCGGTCCTCGGCGGGTGATCGTCCCTTGCGAGCTGAGAGCTCGTGGTTCGTCGCGACGTCAGGCGGTGCCGGCATGATGCTTCGAATTCTCATGCTGCTGGCCGGGCCGCCGGAAGACGTCGAGCACACATTCTTCTATGTGGCTGAGAAGGAGCACCGATCCGTCCATCTCGCCGGGAGCTTCAATGGCTGGGATCGCCAGGCCACACCGATGAAGCTGGGCGCGGATCGTCGGACCTGGAGCAAAACCTTGAGCCTGCCGCCGGGGAGGCATACCTACAAGTTCGTGCTCGATGGAGAGCAATGGGTCGTGGACCCGAAGGCGCTTCGAAACGAGGACGACGGCGGCGGGAACGTGAACTCGGTGCTGATGCTGTACCCGAGCGACTACCTCGCGCCGGCTGCACCCTCGGACGGGCGGCTCACGCTGAGCGCACTTCGGCATGAGCAAGAGCCGCCGTTTCAGAATTGGGACCGGGGGCGGCTCAAGTTGACGCTTCGCGCCCGGCCAAATGACCTGCACAGGGTCGAGGTGATCTCGGACGGAAAGGTGGTATCCATGCAGATCGCAGGCGAAGACGAACTGTACAGGCGCTACCTGGCCTACCTGCCGTGGGACCGGAAGCAGAAGCTGCAGTACCACTTCCGCTTGGTGGACGGTCCAGAGTCGTGGCTGCTCGGTCCGGACGGAATCGGCAAGGGAACCGTAAAGCCTTTCGAATTGCACCCGGAAACCTTCCAACCGTTCATCGTGCCTGACTGGGCGCAGGGAGCGGCCGTTTATCAGATCTTCCCCGACCGCTACGAGAACGGCGACAAAAGCAACGACCCCCCAAGCGTTCAGCCATGGGACGCGAGGCCCACGTACTACAACCGCTTTGGCGGCGATGTCGCAGGCGTACTGAAGCGGCTACCTCACCTCAGGCAGCTTGGCGTCGAAGCCGTCTACTTCAACCCGATCTTCAAGTCCCCCTCCAACCACCGCTACGAAACGATCGACTACTTCGTCGTGGATCCGGAGTTCGGGACTAACGAGGAGTTCATTCGCCTGACGCGCGAGCTGCGCAAGCATGGGATGCGCACGGTGCTCGACGGGGTCTTCAACCACACCGCGACGAGTTTTGGCCCATTCAAGGACGTCGTCGAGAAAGGCGTCGACTCGCACTACAACAAGTGGTACACGATCCACTCCTACCCGGTAAAGGTGGGCAGCCCTCCCAACTATGCGGCCTGGTTTGGATTTCCTTCGATGCCCAAAGTCGACCTTATGCACCCCGAGGCGCGTGCGTTCATGCTCGACGTGCCGAAGTGGTGGCACCAGCGGGCGGCGATCGGCGGCTGGCGGCTCGACGTGGCCAACGAAGTCCCGATGGACTTCTGGCGCGATTTTCGCAGGGTCGTCAAGGGATTGTCGGCGGACAATTGGATCGTGGGAGAGCATTGGGGGGACGCGACTCCTTGGCTGAAAGGCGACCAGTGGGACTCGGTGATGGGCTATCAGTTCCGCGGCGCCGCTCTCGGCTTTATAGCCGAGGGGAGAATGAGCGCGAGTCAGTTCATAGGGTCGCTGCTCGGCGTCTACCACAGCTACCCGCCACAGGCAAGTCGGAACCTGATGAACTTGCTCAGCAGCCACGACACGCCGCGGTTCCTCACTTTGGCGGGCGGAGATCGGCGGCTGGCCATGCTCGGGGCTGTCGCGCAATTCACCTGGCCGGGGACGCCGTCCATCTACTACGGGGAAGAGGTGGGCATGGAGGGCGGAGCCGATCCGGACAACCGGCGTGGCATGCGCTGGGACCTCGCAACTCCCAACAATCCGATCTTGCAGCTTTACACGAAGCTAGTGGCGCTCCGCAAAGCGAGCCCCTCACTTCGATTGGGCGAGCCGGCCCAAGTCCTCGTGGACGACGCCAAGCGGCTCGTGGCGTATTCCCGCACCGAAGGCGCCGAGACGAGCTACACCGTGTTGAACCGCTCCGACACCACTCAGGTAGCCACCATAGCTACGCCCGCAATCGTCCGTTGGGTGGACGCGCTCAGCGGCCGCGAACATGCTCCGGCAACCAGTTTGACCATTTCCGTTCCACCCAAAGCGGCGGCTTTGCTGCTGCCGGCGCGGGAGCCATATCTCCGTCTTGCCCGTTCGGGCTTTCGGTATTCGGAAGCCTCGGCGGCCATTCCTCATCGCAATCAACTCGCAGCGCATCCAGCAAGGAGTTCACCATGAACGATCGAAGAAGATCGGGCTTTACGCTCATCGAACTGCTCGTCGTCATCGCGATCATCGCCATCTTGGCGGCGATCCTCTTCCCAGTCTTTGCTCAGGCGAAAGTCGCCGCCAAGAAGGCGTCCGACATCTCCAACTTGAAGCAGAACATCATGGCGACGCACATGTACGCCAACGACTACGATGACTATGCGCCTCACACGAACTGGCAGGAAGACTATGTCTTTGCCGCTCGTGTGCTGCCCTACACGAAGAATCGCCAGATCTTCAAGAACCCCGCGGTGTCTTGGAAGCAAGGTTCGGTCCAGCGCCAGAAGGCCGATAACGGCTTTGCCGGCGGCCCTCCGGGTTACATGCTGCCTCCGAACGATGCCTGCGTGGGCCTGGGGAACTCCACGGCCGGAGGTGCGAACTACTATAACGACATCTACCCGCCGATCGACTACCGGCTGAACCCTAACATCTTCGGATATCAAGAGGCGCCGGCAGGACATCCTTGCTCGCTCGGTACGTGGCGCTATTGGGCTCCTGCGTTCAACATGACTGGTTCTGGCGGTACCGGGGGCGCCCCCAACGGTGGCGTCGAGGGAGTCGGGCCAGGCGCCACAGACTTTGTCAACGTCGCCAAGGTGGTCGTATGGATCGACTTCCCGCCCGCGGGTGTGGTCTGGCCCGGCAACGTTTCAGGTCTGCAGGGATTCTGGGGAATCAAGCTCGGCTACTTTGCCAACGGAGCCAATGTCGCGCATCTGGACGGCCATGCTGCGCATTACAAGGTCACGAAGCTTCTTCCAAACGTGGACGGCAACGGCAACCTGATCTACAACGACACCTGGTGTGGTGGAGAGGGTGGTTCGTGCCCGTACGGCGCCTCCTGGTCGGGCGGCGCGCCACACCCTGAGCAGAACGGAAAGGCCTACAACTGGTGGGGTACCAACTGGGCTTCCCCTGACAACCAGTAGCCTCGTAGAAGCGGGAGGGGTGCGTAGAGCCCCCTCCCACCGATTTTTCCTGGAGAGTTACGGAAATGAAGCTACGCATTTTTGCTGCACTATTGGGCATCGGCCTTATGGCCGGGTGCAATGTAGGAAATGCGCCTCCTGGCATGAGTGGGGACGAGGCGAAGGAGGCCATTTCCCGAATGAGCCCGGAGGACAAGATTAGGGCCATAGCGAGCAGCCCGATGCCGGGCCCACAGAAACAGGCCGAGTTCGAGAAGATCGAGCGCGAGACGGGCGTGAAGGCCGCCGATGTCCTCGGTGGCGCGGTCGGTACTCCCGGGGCCGGATCCGCCAATCCCGGCTAGTCGGACCGTGTTTGCGGCATTTCTCGCATTGGCTGCCTTTCAGTCCGTCGCGGTGCGGCCCGTGACTTTTTCCCACACTCCGACCGCCGGCACCAGCAGCGTGGCAGTCGTGGGCGGGTTCAACAATTGGGACCGAGCGGCGCACCCGCTCGTGCGGCAAGCCGATCGCAAGACCTGGCGCGGCACGTTCGACATCGCGCCAGGTATCTACCCATACCTCTTCGTGGAGGACGGGAAGCGCTGGGTGCCCGATCCAAAGGCGCCGCCCTTTCCCGATCTGAACGGCAACACCAACTCGAAGCTGATCGTGCTGCCGCTCGACTATGACGCCCAGCCCGCCGCCCGCGGCGATCGGTTGGTCACCGCGAGCGCCCTCAGGCATCGGCCAAATCCGGCAGATACCGTGCGGATGAGTCAGCGCGAAGCGTCGCTCGGCCTCCGCACGCGGCGAGGCGACGTCGGCCAAGTAGAGGTCATGCTCGGAGACGGCTCCAGCCACCGCATGCGGCGCATCGACGGAGACGAGCTCTACGACGAGTGGCGCGGCCGCGTACCGGTGGGCCAGGGGGAGCAGCGGTATCGATTCCGTCTCGACGGCGCCATCACG
>DATLGQ010000367.1:0-13889 GCA_035540435.1 Fimbriimonadaceae bacterium | reverse complement strand
CGTGTACACCACGGATGGCGTATTGATCGCGAAGCTCCTTGCGAACCGGCCGAAGCTTGCCGAAGATGTTGAGCCGACTTCCATAGCCGACGAGCGTATCCCTAGAAGCATGCACCCTCAAGCGCCCCGTCTCAGTATCGAAGTCGAAGCTTTGACCAGCACGGTGGAGCCGCGGCACCGAGGTCACGACGCCTGAAAGAGTGGCCATACTCGGCCCCACCTGCGGCTGAGCGGCGGGAAACGGCGCGAGCACCGCACCCACGAAAGCGGCCACTCCCACGACGACGTGGCTGCGTGTGGATCTCAGCCAGACTGCAAGCCCCAGCAAAAAGAGCAGGTTTATGGGAGCAAGCTTGAATGTCAGACCCAGAATGAGCGCCACGGCGGCGATGAGCAACGGGCGAGACTCAATCTCGTGACGCATCGGGCCAGTTCTTCAGGCGCCGCTCCGCGATCTCCCGAATCGAGAGGCCCTCCAAGTCCGGACGCGCCCGGCGTTTGGGAGCGGCCGGCGGATCGGGCGCCTTCCGTTCACGCGGAGGTCGAACGCCAAATCGCAGATCCAGAAAAAGGGTTTTGTCGCCGGCGATATCCGCCAATCTGTTCAAGATTCTATGCTTGATCATCCGCAGTTCCTGAGCCCAAGCGGAACCCTGAACACTGACCCACACGGTGCCGCGATCATACCGGTCGGGCGTCGAGCGCTCCGCCAACAGTTCGCCTACGATCTGCGGCCAGGAGCGGAGCGCAGCCTGGGCGCGTGCGCAACGCAGCACCTCTTCACGCTCGATCGAAGCACCGAGCAGTTCTTCCAGCTTCCTCATGCCTCGTCCACCGTCCCAGCGACCACCTTGAAGACACGCGCCAAGCGCAGAATGTCGGCACCCGCTGCGGATGATTCCGTACAGGTTAACACAGCCTGTCCCGCAGCGTGAAGCACCACCTCCGTCAGGTGTGCCCGGCGTCGCTCGTCCAGGTCAGAGAGGATGTCGTCCAAAAGCAGGATGGGTGCGACGCCCAGTTCCTCGGTCGCGTGTTCCAGCGTCGCCAGCTTGATCGCGATGACCGCCGTCCTTTGCTGTCCTTGCGAGCCGAAGAGTCGACCCTCGCGATCGTCGATCAGAATCTGCAGATCATCCCGGTGGGGCCCGATCTGGGTGGATCCCCGGGCGACATCCGACGGCCGATGCCTCTGCAAGGCCTCCAGAAGCCCCTCTGACCCCGCCGAGTCGTCCTTGGGCAGATAGGACAGCGATAACGTCTCGCCGTCCGACAGCGACCCGTGTAGCCGCCTCGCGACCTCCTGTACGTCACGGACAAAGCGCAGCCTCGTGTCTCTCAGGGCCGCTCCATGAGTGGCCATCTGCTGCTCCCAAGGCTCAAAGACGTCGGGAGGTAGGGCTCTCTCCTGCGCTGCCCTCAGTAACGAGTTCCGCTGCTCCAGCGCTCGCCGGTAGTGGGCAAGGTCGCGAAGATACGACGGGTAGAGCTGGCTCAGTTCGATGTCGAGAAACAGCCTGCGCTCCGAGGGCTCACCCTTCACGATCGAGAGGTCCAGGGTCGAGATGCAGACCGAAGGGGCTCGACCGATGATGTCGGCAGCCCTGGGAAGCGCCATGCCATTTAGCGTCGCCCGCTTCCTCACCCCTCGCTCGAGGGTGATACCGAGCCTTGTTCCCGAGTCGACAAGATCTCCTGTCACCAGGGCACGATCATGTCCTTCCATGATTGCCTCGTGGTCCCGCATCCCACGCAGCAGTCGTGTCGTGGAGAGGAGGTAGATAGCCTCGAGGAGGTTCGTCTTGCCTTGTGCGTTGGCGCCGGCAAACACATTGAAGCCCGGCGCCAACGCCAGCGACAACTCCCGATAGTTGCGGAACCTTGCCAGTTCCAGTCGCTGAAAGCCTACACGGGGACCTGAACTGGTTTCCACAACCGTCTTCTCATCTTCCAGGTCTAAAGATCTCATCTGTTGTTGTTACTCTTATGGAGACCGAGAGTGTGGAAAAGTGGGTCTCTAACGTTAAGAAGAACAAGTTTCGCCGCTGTTATTGAACTAGAAGACGTTAAGAGAGCCCGTCTCGACCGAGTGGAAAACGGTGGGGATAAGGTGCGTTATGTACAGGTTTCAGGGCTGCGTTTTCCAGCCGTATCCGAGCCGGCTGCGCAATCCACACACTATTCTCGTCGGCGTCCCCATGTTCGTCTAGAATAGTCGCATTCCTGAGGCTGGTTACCAAGACGTTGCAAGCTAGATCTCTCGGCGATCTCCTTCGCTCATCCGCCCGAAACTTCGCGACTCGTCCCGCCATGATGTTTTCAAGCGGCGGAGACTACCGCACCCTACTCTACTCCGAGCTCTACGAGACCGTCCGCCGGTTTGCCACGGTCGTCAGTGAGCTCGGGATTCAAAGGGGTGATCGGCTGGTTATCCAGTCGGAAAACTGTCCGGAGTGGGCTTGGCTGGATTGGGCTTGCCAGTGCCTGGGGATCGTTGTCGTGCCGATCTACCCCACCTTGCCGGCGGACCAGTCGCAGTATATCGTCCAAAACTGCGGCGCCCGAATCGTCGTGGCGGGGGGTGCCGAACAGGCGGCTAAATCCGAGGGGCTCGCTGACGTGCGGGTCGTCTTGCTGAAGGGCGTGCCGGACTCGCTCGCCACACTTGCCGCTACGGCGCGGCCGATGGAGCTGGATGGAACGATCGACGCGATCCAGCCCAGCGATATCGCAACCTTCATCTATACAAGCGGGACGACAGGGGCTCCGAAGGGCGCAATGCTGAAGCACGAAAGCTTCACGTTCATTTGTGATAGCGTCCGAAAGAGCCTTCCGATTACGGAGCAGGACGTGTTCCTCAGCTTCCTGCCCATGTCGCACGTCTACGAGCGTGTCGCGGGGCAGGTGCTCCCCCTCTCCCTTGGCGCCTGCATCGCCTACGCGCAGAACCTGCGGACGCTGGCGAGCGACATGCAAAGGGCGAGGCCCACGGTCATGCTCTGCGTCCCGCGGTTCCTGGAAGCCACTCGGGAAAAGATCGTCGACACTGCTATGAAGGGATCGGGCGTCAAGCGCTTCCTCTTCAAGAGCGCCCTGTCGCAGGGGGCTGCCAGGGTGAACGGGCGTTTTGCGCCATTTGCGGGCCTTTTGGACAAGCTGGTCGGCGCCAAGATTCGCGAAAAGACCGGAGGCCGCATCCGCTTCTTCGTCTCAGGGGGTGCCGCATTGGCGCCACATGTTTCCGAGTTCTACCGGGCCTTCAGGCTGAATGTGCTTCAAGGTTACGGTCTCACGGAAACGACCGCCGCCACGTGCGTGAACCACCCGGACGACAACCGCCCCTGGACCGTTGGCCCGCCGCTGGAGGGCATCGAGGTGAGGATCGCCGGCGACGGGGAGATCTTGGTCCGCGGTCCGAGTGTGATGGTCGGCTACCACGACATGCCTGAGGAGACCCGCGCCGCCATCGACGAGAGTGGATGGTTTCACACGGGCGACATCGGCGAGTTCGAGGGGAAGAACTTGAAGATAACCGATCGCAAAAAGGACCTGCTGGTGCTGGCCAACGGGAAGAACGTCGCGCCGCAGCCCATCGAGAACAAGCTCAAGGCGAGCGACCTCATCAGCGAGGCGGTGCTCTTTGGCGATGGCATGGAGTTCGTGAGCGCTCTCGTGATTCCGAACCGGGACGCCTTGAACGCGATGGGCATCGAGCAGATCGCCTCGAACGAAGCCCGAGCCGCCATCAAGAAAGAGGTGGACAAGGTGAATGCCACTCTGGCTGACTTCGAGAAGGTCAAGCGCCACACCCTCCTGGACGCGGAGTTCTCAATCGAGTCGGGAGAGCTGACGCCTTCCCTGAAGGTGCGCCGAAAGGTGGTGAAGGAGAAGTACGCCGACCTCATCTCGGAGATGGGGCGCTAGATGCGACCATTCGGGCTCCAGCTCTACACGTTGAGGGATCTCCTACAGTCGCCGACCCAGATCGCCGCCACGCTCCACGACGTACGGGCTATTGGTTACGAATATGTTCAAGTGTCTGGGCTGGGACCCATTGACAACACGGATCTCCGTCGGCACCTAGATGCGGAGGGATTGACGTGCGTGGCCACCCACTGCGGCTTCGAAGAGCTGCGGACCTCATGCGAGACGGTTGTGGAGAAGATGCATGTTTTGGGATGCAAGGACACTGCCGTGGGCTACCTCCCGAAGGAGTACCACAACGCGCAGGGCTATCACGAGGCGGGCCGGATTCTTGGGGAATTGGGCGCGAGGATGCAGGAGCAGGGCCTCTACCTCAGCTACCACAACCACGCTTTCGAGTTCGAGCGCTACGATGGCCGCACCGGCCACGAGATCCTCTTCGAAGCGGCTGGGCTCGAACACCTCTCAGCTGAGCTCGATACGTACTGGCTCGTCCATGCCGGATGCGATCCGATCGCCTGGCTCGAGGCCTTCGAGGGGTTCTGCCCGCTGCTGCATCTGAAGGATCGGGCCGTCGTTCAAGGGGAGCCGGAGATGGTGGAGGTCGGCTACGGCAACCTCAATTGGGACGGCATTCTCAGGCAGGCTCGACGCAGCGAAGTGGAGTGGTATCTGGTCGAGCAGGATCATTGCCGGCGCCCACCGCTCGAAAGCGCGAAGCTGAGCTTGGAGCGGCTGAGCGAGCTTTGGGCCGCAGGTGAGCACGAGGACGACTTGGACGACACAGCCCGCTAGCAGTGCCCCTAAGGACGCGCCGGGATCGCTCCCACCACAACGGGTGGGTCGAAATGATCGAGGAGCCGGCCGATCAACGGAAGCGAGCGAAGCCGCTCGCGTGCGTCATAGTGGTTCTCGACGCCTCTGAAGCGAGCCAGGGCGGCTGCAAACGCTCCGAAGAGCAGCACGATCGCGAAGACACCGGCATGCGCCAGTCGTCTCCGCGCCCGCCAGAGCCCCACCGGGCAATCGCGCGTGATCACCCTGCCGTCCCGGCGTCGCCGCATCCGGGCGCAGATTCGGCCGGATGATCCGAAGAGAAATGCTTCGGCTTCCGAAGCAGTCATGGCCGAGATGTCGTGGACGCTCAGGCGGCACAACTGGCAGAACCGCACCCGGTCGTCGCCCTCCATGTCATTCCACGACGCCGGACAAGGGGATGCGATCTTTACCTGGTCGAGGATCTGGCGCGCCATTAGAAGCCAGTGTGTAGCGCACGCCAAAACGTTCAAACAACCTTGACGAGCGTGTTGTGTCACCATAGCGGGACCCATGGGCGCCGCTATCGACGTCTTTCTCCATCTGGACGACCACCTCAAGGCGCTCATTCAGAGTCAGGGGCCTTGGGTCTACGCGATCCTCTTCGGGGTCATTTTCGCCGAGACGGGGTTGGTCGTCACGCCCTTCCTGCCCGGCGACTCGCTTCTCTTCGCCGCCGGCATCTTCGCCGGCACGGGGGACCTCAACCTCGTCTTGCTCATGACGCTGCTCTTCGTGGCCGCCGTCCTAGGGGACACGGTGAACTACCACATAGGCAAGCTTGTCGGCGCCAAGCTGCTCGAGCGCCACTCGCGGATCTTCAAGCCACACCACTTGGAGAAGACCCATGCCTTCTTCGAGCGGTATGGCGGCAAGACGATCGTCATCGCGCGGTTCGTGCCGATCGTCCGCACCTTTGCCCCCTTCGTTGCCGGCATGGGAGCCATGACCTACAAGACCTTCCTCTTCTACAACGTCTTCGGGGCGGCGCTTTGGGTGGGCATCTGCGTCCTGGCCGGCTACTTCTTCGGCGGCATGCAGATCGTGAAGGACAACTTCGAACTCGCCATCCTCGCCATCATCCTCCTGTCGATCCTGCCGATGGTCGTCGAGGTCGTGAAGGCTCGCCGCGAGCGAGCGCGCCTATCGCGCGAAGGTTAAACTGCAGCCCGCCCGGATGTGCTCGCAACCTCAGCACGCTCGCACCCGGCATCCGAGGCAACCGGCTCAGGTGGCATCTCCGGCCGATCATCCATGGTCGAGGTGCGGAACTGCCGGTCCAGCAGCCCGACGAGCGCCACCGCCATCATGCCACCGCCCATGAGCAGGAACATCCCCACCAGCCCAACGACGGCGATGAGCGGCGCCGCCAAGCTCATCCCGAGCGGAACGACCCCGATGCTCGCGAGCGTCATCGCGCTGTTCACCCTGCCGCGATAGGCGTCCGGCACGATGATCTGCACATAGGTATTCATCGGCACCTGTGCAAAGGGCAGCGCCAGGCCGCAAACCACGTTCCAGACCGCATACAGCCAGAAGGAGCGGCTGAACGCCATCAGCACCACGCCGAGCCCAACCACCGCCAGCCCATACCCGAGTGACAGTCCCGGCCTCCGCACGTTGAACCGCCCCACGAGGAGGCTGCTGACCACCATGCCGGCGAAGAACGCGAACTCCAGCGTCGCCAGCCCGAGGAACGTGCCATCCAGAAAGTCGGACTTGATCCACTGCTGCGCCGGCCCAGCCGCCCCGAACATCGGTGCGACAACGCTCAGGCTTCCCATCAGCGAGAGGATCTCGGGCGTGGGCGTTTGGCCAAACCACTCGCGGTTCACCGTCACGTGCACCACTAGGAACGGTGAGATGAACAGGCTGATGAATAGACCCACCAGAACCAGGACCTTCAGAATGTGAGACCGCCAGATGAAGGTGATGCCGCTCTTGAAGTCGGCCCAAGCATGCGATTGACGGCCGCGATCTCTCTCCGGAAGGACTCTCGGAAGTTTGTATATGTACACCGCCGAAAGCAGGAAGGAAGCGGCATTCACGAGAACCGCAGTCACGAAGAAGCCGTTCGGGTACAGCAGGTACAGCGCCCCCAAGATTCCGCCGCTGAGAGCCACCCCCACGAGCGGCATCATGTTCTGGGTGGCGGCGCTGAGTGAATTGGCCTCCAGGAGCTTCGCAGAAGGAACCAGCGCCGGGATGGCTGCGCTCTTGGCCGGCAAGAAGAAGGTCTTGACCAGCGACAGCAAAAAGCCCACCACGAAAATGGCCGCTACGGACGGGGAAGGCGCCAGCACGAGCAGCACCGAGAAGCCCACCAACAAGAACGCGCTGCCGACGTCCGACCAGAGCATGATGCCCCGGCGATCCAGTCGATCCGCGACCACTCCCGCATACAGGCTGAACAGTAGGTAGGGCAGCGCCTCGACCGCTCCGAAAGCAGCCACGAGCGCGGGCGAGCCGGTGAGCTTGTCCACCATGAAGAAGAACACCAGGTAGTAGAAGGCGTCGCCGAGCTGCGAGATCGCCTGCCCCAGCCAGAGGTGGCGGAAAGCCGGTATGCGGAGAACGTCGAGTCCTGACATGAAACTTGCCTGAATTGCGGTCGTTGCAGGAGCCTGCGAAGAGGTCGAGAGCTGGATCGCTCCGCGGATGCGGAACGGCTACGGCGGGCAGCTTGGCTTCGACCGCAGCTACGAGTTCAGGTGCGCTTCATGGGTGGGATTATGACATGCCGCTGCTCCAACGGATGAAGTCGCGGGTGCACGCAAGCTATGAGAAGTTGACGGGATTGCGAATCAACGCGCGGACTCTGCGCCCACTCTCAGGTCCGCAACGACCGCCCGGTGATCGGACACGATCGCATCCCCGACATACGCTCCCGTCGCCTCGAGCTCTCGGGTGAAGATGTAGTCGATGCGCCTCATAGGAAATCGCGCCGGTAGCGTGAACCCGAAGCCGGTGCCTGCTACTGCGAATGCATCGTCGGCATGAGAGGCGATCACTCGATACGTCTTCGTCTGCGGGATGGTGTTGAAGTCGCCACACAGCACGGTGCGCCCTGCGGATGCCAACAATTCTGCGACTTGCTTGGCCTGCCGCATGCGGCTTGAAGCGGCCGCAGCGATAGTCGAGGGGCGGGGATCGTTCCACGGAAATGCCTGAAGATGGACGTTGAGGATACGGACCTGCTTTGGGCCCACCTGAAGGAGGACCTCGTTCGCCGGTCTCCAAGTTGGTAGGTCGCTTAGTCGAGTCCGCCGACGAGAAAGAATAGGAAAGCGGCTCAGGATCGGCACTTCATCCGCCTCGGCAAGCTCATAGTCCGGAAGAAGTTGGAAGAGGGCCGTGCGAAAATGCTCTCTGCCTTCGATCGCTTCTTGAAGGCAGACGACATCCGGGTCCTCCCGTTTGATCACCTCCACTATGTCGGCGGGTGACGCCTCCTCGAAACGCTTCACGTTGAGCGACATCACCCTCAAGTGCGGCTCTCCGGGTGAGGGGGTCCCGAAAGAAGGGCCGAGAAACGCAAACACAACGAGCATGATCGATACGAGCGTGATCGTCCCCGACAGCCAGTTGCGGCGGACGAGCGCTATGGGCAAAAGCACGAGCGCCGGCAATAGCCAAATGGGCTGAGGGAGTCCAAGGGTCAGCATGCTCAGCCAGAAACCCTCGGCGAAGACTCGTTGCACGGCCAACAGCACGACCAGGAAGGCGAGGTACGTCAGTGCCCCGCGGCAAGCGCGCATGGCAAAGTCAACATTCCATGTGAGAAAAGAGTGCCCTCGCGCTGTCCCTGCTTCAGATGGGAGTTCCTGACGGCCTGAGCGAGGATCGTGAGGCAACGTGGGAAGGGCCGCGGGCGATAGGGTAGCGGAAGTAAACTCCCTGCCCGATGCCCGAGAAGACCTTCAGGCTGTATGACACGCTCTCCCGGACCGTCAAGCCGCTCGAACTGCTCGAGCCGGGCCACCTGCGCTTCTACTCGTGCGGCCCCACGGTCTACAGCTATGCCCACATCGGTAACTTCCGGAGCTTCCTCACCGCCGATCTGGTCGTGCGCACCGCGAAGGCGCTCGGCTGGAAGGTCACCTGGGTCAGCAACATCACCGACGTCGGACACCTGACGCAGGACGATATCGCGGACGCTACCGGCGAAGACAAGATGGAGCGCGCGCTCCGCAGCAAAGAAGGCGAGCAGTTCCACAACGTGTGGGAGCTCGCGGAGTACTACGCCGACGCTTATCGGCAGGACTGGAAGACCCTCAACCTGCTCGAACCGGACATCCGGCCCAAGGCGACCCAGCACGTTCGGGAGCAGATCCTCGCCGCGCAGGAACTCATCGCGCGAGGCCACGCCTACGAGACTCCCACCGGTGTTTACTTCGCCGTCGAGACCTTCGACGAATACGGGAAGCTGTCGGGCAACCGCGACCAAGAGAGCCTGAAGAGGGCGGTTCGGGATGTGGTGGCGGACGAGAACAAGCGTCACCCGGCCGACTTTGCGATCTGGAAGAAGGACGAGGGCCACCTCATGCAGTGGTACTCGCCGTTCGGGTGGGGCTTTCCCGGCTGGCATATCGAGTGTTCCGTCATGGCGCGCGCCTATCTGGGCGATACGCTCGACCTTCATTCCGGAGGCGAAGACAACATCTTCCCCCACCACGAGTGCGAGATCGCGCAGTCGGAGTCGCTCACGGGGAAGCCGCTTTCCAACCACTGGCTGCACACGCGCTTCCTCCAGGTCAACGGCGAGAAGATGGCCAAGAGCGCCGGCAACTTCTACACGGTGCGCGACTTGGTGCATGAGAAGGGCGCCGATCCCCTGGCTCTGCGTTACGCGCTGATCGCCGGGGTCTATGGCAAGCCCCTCAACTTCACGCTGCAGAGCCTCAAGGACGCGACCGGGAACGTGGATCGATTTCGCCAGGCGTACGACTCCGTGCGGGCGCTCGAGGGAGAAGGGCACCCGGAGCTCGCGCAGGCCCTGGACGATTTGTACGATCAGGCTCTGGACGCGATGTGCAACGACCTCAACACGTCGGTCGCGCTGGCCAAGACGATCGAAGGCAGCCGACTGATCTTGCGGGATCCAGCCCAGGCCGCCTCGTCCGGGCGCCGGTTCCTCGAGCGGATGAACGAACTGCTGGGGGTCGTTTGCTCTCACTACGAAAATGGCCGCACAAGAGTCGAGCCCTCGGGACCGGTCGTGGACGAGGCGCGCATCGAGGGCCTGATCGCCGAGCGGGCCGACGCGAAGAAGGCCAAGGATTTCGCCCGGGCCGACGCGATACGAGCCCAACTCGACGCGGAGGGCATCGAGCTGCAGGACACGCCCGCGGGCACGGTGTGGAAGGTGAGGGCGGCCTTCTGAATGAGCGACGGCCTCTACTACGAAGACCTTGAGATCGGAAAGCGCTACGGCTCCGACGAGGTGACGGTCAGCCAAGAGGAAATCGTCGCATTCGCCGAGTCGTACGACCCGCAGGTCTTCCACACGAACCCGGAGGAGGCGAAGCAGAGTGTGTTTCGCGAGTTGGTCGCGAGCGGCTGGCATACCGCCGCCCTGACCATGCGGCTGAGGGTGACCGGAGAGCTGAAGCTGGCCGGCGGCTGGGTTGGACTCGGCGTTGAGTACCTGAAATGGCCGCGTCCGGTGCGGCCCGGCGACTGCCTGCGGGCCGAGGTCGAGGTAATCGAGAAGCGGGAGTCGAAGTCAAACCCGTCGAGGGGCGTGATTCGGGTGCTGACCCAGACCTTCAACCAAAACGGTGAGCTGGTGTTCGAGACGATCTCGAACCAGATCGTGAACCGGCGGCCCTAGGCGGCGGAGGGGTGGCGGGAATGTGTAGGAATCGAACCCACCAGACCCCATTCGAGGTCACACTGGTTTTGAAGACCAGGCGGCACACCAGCACCGATCCACTCCCGAACAGAGAATACTCCGCGCGGGTCGCCGGCGATCCCATGCCACCTCGTTGATCCGTCGGCGCTTGTCGCCAAACCTGCTGGCAGCAGTTGGGGCGGGCACCTGGTTTAATGGGCCGTGAGAAGGCTCCGAGTTGAGGACGAGGCGCAAATGAAAGCCCTTGGCGCCTCGCTCGCTCGTGAGCTTCAAGCAGGAAGTGTCGTTCTGCTCTCGGGGCCCCTGGGCGCCGGCAAGACGACCTTCGTGCGGGGGCTTCTGGAGAACCTCGGCGTGACCGAGCCGATCCGGTCCCCGACGTTCAACCTGCTGCAAGCGTTCGACACCCGTCCGCCGGTCCTGCATGTGGATCTCTACCGCGTCGCCTCGCATGCCGGCCTTGGAATCGAGGACTATCTGGATACGTACGTCGTGCTGATCGAGTGGCCGGATCGCGCACACGGCCTCGTCGAAGACGAAGCTGCCTGGCGCGTGGACATCCGATTTGAGCCGCTCGGGCGCAGCGTCCAGATCATTCCTCCGCGCCGAGGCTAAGCCTCTTCTGGAGCCCGAATCCAAACAGGTCGAGCGACGTATGCCTCGATGGTTAGTCCAATGGGCGCGTGGATGTTGCGACCCTTGAACCGGTCTCCGAAGTAGCCGAGGGTTTCGCCCGCCAAGGACGCCACTTCCTTCAGCGCCCGCATGGCAACCAAGTAGGTCGCGGCGGCGGCGTTGCTTCCGGCCATGAGCTGCGCCAGACTGCCACTCTGAAGGGCGCCCGCGACCTCGCCCAGTTGTTCGAGGCGGCGTGTCTTGATCAGTTCGTAACAGTTCGCGAGGCCCAGCTCGGCTGCCTGACTATCCAACAGCTTCTGCTTGGCAGGGTCCAGCAGTGCAGTATCGACCGGCTTGCCCTGCAGCACCGCCACGAGCCCTTCGATCAGCCCGCGGTTGTCGGGCGCTTCCAGCGCCCTCCGCACCGCCTCCTTGCGTTCCTCCGGGATCTGGGTGTTGTCCCGGTTCAGTTGCAGAATGTCGCTCTCCGACGCATCCTTGCTGGCCTTGAGGCTCACCGCCTGCTTGTCGACGCTCCAGGTGCGTTCGAGACGGATGGCGAGCCTGGCGGGGCGATCCAGAACCGGCGCCGAGAGCGCGCCTTCGCGCCGAACCTGCACCACTCGCGCCACCGCCAGGGAACCCGCCGGAATCAGTACCTTCCCCGACGGGCCCTTCACGTCTTCCGTGACCACCAGCGGGACTTCTTCTTCTAACCGGGAGCGGCCGCTGCCGAGCTCCTTCAACAGCATCAGCTTGACTGGCGTGTCGCTCGGCAGTTCCACGGCGCCCTCTTTGGCCTTTTCGCAGATCATGCCGATAGCAGCCACCAACGCTAACAAGCTCACCATACGATCTTTCGAACCTACCGGAGCCCCTTCAGGTTCCGCGGCTAAAGGAAGTGGGGACGTGGATCAAGAAGGTTCACGGAGAATTCGGAGGCTGATCAGCCATCCGATGCCGACGCACGTGGCACAGCCGATGAAGGGCGAATAGCGCCCAAAGTCCGGGCTAATCCGCTGGAAGTGCTCGTAGAACGCCGATCCGATCGGGGCGCCGATGATGGCCCCGATACCTTGCGCGGTCATCACCGCGCCCAGATTCGCGGCGCGCCTCCGCGGATCGATATCCGAAACGCTGGCCATCCAAGCGGGTATGGCCATGAGGAAGCCGATGCCCACCGGGATCGCCCCCAATGACATGACGAGCGCACTCCGGAACATCGGCAAGATCGAGCCCAACGCGATTACGCCGAGCCCGAGGGTGCATAGCCCAATCCCGACATGTACTGCCCGCGCGCGCCCGAGCCGCTCTCCAAACCGAGAGAGAGGCACACTCAGCACTGCCATCGCAATTGCGGCGGGGAAAACCAGGCCCCCGAACTGCGTCTCCGTCATGCGAAGCTGCTCTTCCGCGAAGAGCTTGATGACGCCCATGGGGAAGCCGATGCCCGCGTAGATGATGATCGCGAGCGTCAGGTAGGCGGGTATCTGTCGAGCCGACTTCAGGAAGTCCCCGATCTTGAATTCGCCCAGTTCGGCGGCCTCTTCGCTGTGGCTGGTCTTGACGAGCCGGGGCACGTAGATGTAGCAACTGATGGCTACCGCTACGAACAGCACGGCCGCCAACACCAGGCTGGCCCAGCGAGTGTTGGTCAGGTCGTTCGCGATGCCGCCAATCGGCAGGGCTAGGGCGATACCGAGCATGTAGCACAGATTGAGCAGCGACATGGCCGATTGGCGCTCGTGGTCCTCGACGCTGTCGCTCATCATTGCGAACGCCGCCGGCCAGAGCATCGCTGCCCCCACGCCATCGAGCGCCCGCAGCAGCACGAAAGCCAGCACTTCCCAGCCGCCCGCTCCGTGCGGCACGACGAAGGACAGCAGTGCCGTGGCCACCGTCATGCCCGGCCCCAGGATCATGAGGGTCCTGCGCCCGTGATGGTCCGCGAGGTGGCCCATGGGCCCTTTGAAGACGGCCTCGCTCAGCAGAAACGCCACCAGAACCAGACCGATGACGGACTCGCCGAAGCCGCGGTCGTACTTGAGGTACACCGGCATCGTGCTGATGTTCAGCACCGCATAGCCAATCTCGGCAAAGAGCGCGATCAGCAGGAGCCTGACCACGAGCGGCCGCCGCCAGAGGGGTTGCAGCTTTGCCGTCGCCTCGGGGGAGATCATCGCTTCTATGTAAGGCGGAACTGAGGGAGCCCCGGTTGCGACCGGCAGTTTACTTTCCCTCTTCTGTTGTGGAATCGTGTCTGCATGGTGGCGGAGCACCGAGAGCCCGGTCCGATGCAGCTAGCGCTCGCGCCGCTGGTGAATCTGCTGACGTTCGTGGGGGAGATGTGCCTGCTGCTATGGGACGTCGTCTTGCGCCTGTTCCGCCCGCCGTTCGAATGGCGCGAGACTGTGCAGCAGATGGCTTTCATCGGAGTGGCCTCGGTGCCGATCGTCGCCTTGGCCAACTTCTTCTCGGGGGCAGTGATCGCGCTGTACACGACCGAGTTCCTGCTGCGCTACGGCGGCTCCGGATTTGTGGGAGCGACGATTGCTTTGGCGGCCGCGCGAGAGATCGCTCCTGTGCTGGCGGCTACCATGGTCGCCGCCCGCTGCGGCTCGGCGATGGCGGCGCAAATCGGCACCATGACCGTCACGGAGCAGATCGACGCCCTACG
>DATLGQ010000366.1:0-8737 GCA_035540435.1 Fimbriimonadaceae bacterium | reverse complement strand
CTCGCCACCACCGTGTGGGTGATCTCGGGGAGACTTGACCACGCCGCGCACGTGAGGCTTGCGCCCAAGACCGCGGTTTTTGCCGGCCTTACCGATGGATTCGTTCTCGTGTTCGGCGTTGCCAACCTCGCCCACCGTGGCGCGACAAGTGTTGTGGACCATCCGCATTTCACCGCTCGGCAGCCGAAGCGTCACGTAAGAGCCTTCTTTGGCCATTACCTGCGCCGAGCCCCCCGCCGATCTCACCATCTGGCCGCCCTTGTTGGGCTGCAACTCGATGTTGTGAACCAGCGTTCCAAGCGGAATGTTCTTGAGGGGGAGGCAGTTGCCGGGCAGGATGTCGGCGCCGGGCCCGCTTTGGACGGTTGCGCCGACTTCGAGGCCCTTGGGGGCCAGGATGTAGCGCTTCTCTCCGTCCATGTAGTGCAGCAGGGCGATCCGGCAGGTGCGGTTGGGGTCGTACTCGATCGCTGCCACCTTGGCCGGAAACTCATCTTTGGATCGCTTGAAGTCGACGAGCCGGTAGCGGTTCTTGTTGCCACCGCCGCGGTTGAACGAGGTGATGCGCCCGCCACTGTTGCGTCCGCCCGACTTGGGACTGGGACGTGTGAGGGTTTTCTCCGGCTTGCCCTTCGTGACCTCCGAATAGGTGGAGGAAATCTTGAAGCGTCGGCCTGGCGATGTCGGATTGGCTTTCTTGGTTGGCATGGCTAGACTCCGTAGTCCTCGAGCATCTGACCACGGGCGAGGGTCACGATGGCTTTCTTGCGGCCCGGTGTGTAGCCGCTCTTGGGCCAGGCACTGGCCTTGGTTCGAACGCGCTTTTGCTTGCCCTTGATGCGCACGGTGTGGACCTTGTCGACCACGATGGCCTCGTCCTTCTTCTTCTTGCCGGCGTTGTAGATGGCCTCCAGCGCCTGCTTGATCTCGATCTTGTTCGCATCGTTGGCCACGATGAAGGTGTACTTGCGCACGAGCTGGCTTTCGTCCCGAATGTTGGGATCGCCGTAAGACATGGCCACCGACTTCTCGGTGATGTGCGGTTTCAGGATGATCTGATGGGGATCTTTCACTTCGACCAAACCTCCTCGATGCGGCTGAGAGCCTCCTGAGCGATCACCAGCTTGTGGGCGATCAGCATGTCGCGAGCGGAGAAGGCGGCCGCCTTGGCCTCTCCCTCTCCGTTGCCGCCGGTGGGTGCAGTGCGGACGGTGACGTTCGGCAAGTTGCGGAAGCACTTGAACGTGACTTCATCGTAGGCCGGAAGCACGACCAACACCCGCCGCGCCGCTGCCAGATCGAGCGCTTGGAGCATGGCCGTCGCCTGCTTCGTCTTCGGCTCGGTGAACTGGATGGTGTCGACGATCGTAGCGTCGCCCGATTCGAGCTTGGCGGCCAGCGCACTGAGGATCGCGGCCCGGCGCTCCTTCCGGTTGACCTTCTTGTCGTAGTCCCGTGGCTTGACGGCGAGCGCCATGCCACCGTGGGCATAATGCGGAGCGCGGATCGAACCCTGTCGGGCGTTGCCGGTCTTCTTCTGTTTGTAAGGCTTGCGTCCGCCGCCGCGAACTTCCGAACGCGTCTTGGCGCTTTGCGTACCTTGGCGAGCGTTTGCCTGTTCGGCCACGACGGTCCGGTGGAGGACGGTGGCGTTGGCCTTCGCCTCGCCAAGCGCAGAGCTCAGCTCGTGCTTGCCGACGGTCTTCCCTTCTTTGGATTTGATTTCGATGGTTGCCATCTTCGCTTACCTCGCCGCCTTGTTGATCACGACCTCGGCGCCGTTCGGGCCGGGCACGCTGCCGTCGACGAGAATCAGATTGCGCTCGGGATCCACCTTCACGACCTTGAGGCCCTTCTGGGTCACCGTCGCGTCGCCCATATGCCCCGGGCCCTTCTTGCCCTTGAAGACCCGCTGCGGCCCGGTCGCGCCGCTCGACAGGGGTCTTCGGTGGGTCATGTAGCCGTGGGTCATGTGCTGCCCCTTGAAGTGATGTCGCTTGACGCCGCCGGCGAAGCCGCGACCCTTGCTCGTCCCGGTGACGGTGATCTTCTCGCCCTCGGCGAAAATGCCCGCGTTGATTTCCTGCCCCAACTCCAGCCCCGCGGTATCGGCGATCCTGAACTCCTTGAGGACCTTCAGGTTCTTGTTCACGCCTGCCTTCTTGAGGTGACCGTACTTGGGGAACGTCAGGTTCTTGTCGCTCTTCTCCCCGTATCCAACCTGCACGGCCGAGTAGCCGTCGCTGTCGACGGTCTTGATCTGGGTGACGTACACCGGGCCCGCCTGAATGACGGTGACCGGCACCATCTTCCCGTCATCGGTGAAGAGGTGCGTCATTCCAATTTTGGTGCCGAGAATTCCTGGCAGCATCGTGTCTCCTTGTGCCTCGCCCGCCGCACAGGCAAGCGCGACGGCGTTGCGAACGTCGATTCTGGTGCCCTTCAGCTTCTCGCGCCCTGTATACGGTGGCTTGTCTTGTCGTTGCCCTCGTGGGGTCGACGCCGACCGAGGCTCGAAGCCGGAGTTACCGAAGGCAGACTATACCCGCATGCCGGCGCCCGCGTCTACGGCTCCCACTTGGCAATAGGCGCTTGCGTTTGATCCAAGTCGCCTCCCCCCACCTCGGGAGGGGGAGGCGAGAGAGTTACTCGGTCTGGCCGACCGCGAGGTACTCGAACTTCTCGATCCCACCGCCCTTGGCCTCCTCGGCCAGGAATTGGGCGACGGTCTTGTTCGCGTCGACGTAAAACGGCTGCTCCAGCAGCACCGCTCGCTTGATGAACTCCTTGTTCACGCGGCCCTGGGCGATGTTCTTGGCGATGTTTTCGGGCTTGCCCTCTTCCATCGCGCGGCGCGTCTCGATCTCGAGCTCCTGGTTCAGCTTTTCCTGCGAGAGCTGGTCCTTGGAGACGACCTCGGGCGTCGACGCCACCACTTGGATCGCGACCTTTCGAAGCGCGTCCGAGTTCTGAATGTCGCGTCCGGCGACGATTGCGCCTTTGGTGCGATCGTGGTGGACGTAGCTCGCGAGAGGTCCTTCGGCGCGCACGCGGACGGTCTTCCCAATTTTCGCGTTCTCCCGGAACTTCGCTACCGCTTCCGTGGCAAATCCGGAGAGGTCCGCGTTCTCGTCCTTCAGGAGCGCTTCCGCCGCCTGCTGGGCCATGGCGACGAAGTCCTCGTTACGAGAGACGAAGTCGGTCTCGCACTCCAATACCACGCCGGCTGCGGTCTGGCCGTTGGTGGCGATAGCGACGACTCCCGCGCCTGTCGCCCGGCCGGCCTTCTTGCCGGCAGCGGCCTTGCCCTTTTCACGCAAGATCTCCTTGGCCCGCTCGAAGTCGCCGTTGGCTTCATCGAGCGCCGCCTTGCACTCCATCATGGGCGCGTCGGTGAGTTCGCGCAGACGCTTTACATCGGCAGCGGTGTAGGCCATTTACTCAACCTCCTCGAGTTCGCGATCGATCTCTTCCTCGACCTGGGCGCCTTGGGTGCCCGGCACGGGCATGCCGACCGGCTCCGGCGCCTCGTCGCCCGCGAACGCTCGCAGCAATTCCTCTTCGACAGCGCCGAACTGGACGCCAGAGCCATCGGCTTCCTCGAGCAGCTCGCCCGTCTCGCTCAACTCCCCTTCGGTGAGCGCTTCGCTGAGCGGCCTTGCCTCCAGGATCGCCTCGCTCATCTTGCTGGTAACCAGGCGAATGGCCCGGATTGCGTCGTCGTTGCCCGGAATGACGTAGTCAGCCAGATCCGGATCGCAATTGGTGTCCACAATTGCCACGATCGGGATGCCCAGCTTGCGGGCCTCGCGTACCGCGATAGATTCCTTGTTGAGGTCGACGACGAACATCGCGTTCGGCATCGACTGCATATTGCGGATGCCTTCGAGGAAACGGTTGAGCTGGTCTCGCTCCTCCTTCCGCTTGAGCATCTCCTTCTTAGGCAGCCGATCGAAGTAGCCTTCGGCCTCCATTCGGTCGAGCTCCTTCAGTCGGGTGATCCGCTGCTGGATCGTCTTCCAGTTCGTCAGGGTGCCGCCAAGCCATCGCTCCGCCACGTAGAACTGTCCGCTCCGCTGGGCCGCCTCTTTGACAGCCGCCTGAGCCTGCTTCTTGGTGCCGACGAAGAGGACGGATCCACCGTCCTCGGCCACCTTCTTGACGTATTCGAGGGCTTCCTCGAAAAGCTTGATCGTCTGGTGCAGATCGACGATGTAGATACCGTTCCGGGCGCCGTAGATATAGCGCTTCATCTTCGGGTTCCAGCGGCGGGTTTGATGCCCGAAATGGACGCCCGATTCCAACAGCTCCTTCATGCTGAGCTGGGCCATGTTGTTCCTCCAGGTTATGCCTCCGAACCGGCTGGATTTGACGCGATCTTCTGCCTCCGGGCAGACCTGGCCGCGCCACCGGCTCGTGTGTGATGGGTGGGATTGTACCAGAAGGCACCCTCCTCGTCCCGATATGCGTGCGGCGGAACGAGGAGGGGGCGCTGAAAGCTAGCGCTCTTCTTCGTCGAGATCGATGCTGCCCGGACGCTTCTTTTGGCCGGCGCTCGATCTACGCCGAACTTGGCCATAGCTCTGGGTAGCGGGCGGGGTCGTCGGGGCGGCGGCAGCTTGTTGAACCGCAAGCTGCTGCACACGCCGGGCCTCGGCGGCCGCCATCCCCATGAAGCCATGCTCCTCACCACGCCGCCGTCTGACCGCCCGGTCCCAAAGATACAGGATGGGCGCCGCGTTGTAGAGGGACGAGTAGGTCCCGGAGAGGATGCCGACCAGCATCGCCAGCGAGAAGAACTTGAGGTCCGGCGTAGGGGTACCCAAAGCCATCAAGATGATCAAGGTCGCCACGACGGTAATGCCGGTGTTGATCGAGCGGGCGATCGACTGGGTGATGGAGCGGTTCACCAAGTTGCCGAACTCTTCTCCCCGGAGCGGCTTTCGCAGGTTCTCGCGAATCCGGTCGAAGATGACGATCGTGTCGTGCACCGAGAAGCCGATGACGGTGAGCATGGACGTGATGAACAGCGCGGAGATCTCCCATCCGATCAGGTAGCCGGCCAAGGCGGCAATGCCCAGCACGACCAGCACGTCGTGCACCAAAGCTCCGATAGCGGACAGCGCGAAGCGCAGACCCGCGATAAATCCACCGAGCGCGATCCCAAACCGGAATGACAGGTAAAGGACGATCAGCGCGGAACTGAGAATGACGCCCAGAATGGCGTTGCGCCAGGTTTCCCGCTGAACGCTCGGTCCGACGCTTGCGAACTCGCGGGACTGCTCGACCGGGACTCCGGCAGCTTGGCGAACCGCCTCCTGCGCTTGCGCTTCATCGAGCCCTTCCTTCCGGGGAACCGTGACGTAAGCGATCCTCCCTTCGGAGGTTGCGGAGTACTTGAGGTTGGCGCCCTCGAAGCCGTTCTTCTCGAGGTTGGCGATGATCTGCGCGCCCGTTGGGCTTGAACCCTCCGGCAGCAAGTAGCCGGCTTCGTATCCGCCCAGGAACTCCACGTTCGGCTTGAGGCCCCCCATCAACATGAAGGGGATGCCGATCAGGATCGTGATCATCGAGATCACGAACCAGCGTTTCGAATTGTTAACGATCTGAAGCGGCTTCTGGTCTGCCGACTTCTCGAGACCTTCTCCAAACCACTGCCGGTTCAGGCCGTACCACTTGGGGTCGTTGCCGAGGCCGGAGCCAACGAGGAACACCAGGAGCGACCGCGTCACCGTGATGGCGGTAAAGAGCGAGATGGCGACGCCGATGATGAGGGTGCTGGCAAAGCCCTTGACGGGACCTGTGCCCAGGTTGACCAGCACGAGCGAGGTGAGGATCGTACAGGCGTTGGAGTCGACGATCGCGGGCAAAGCTCGCCTGAAGCCAAGCTCCATGGCGCTCATGAGCTGGCGCCCTTCCCGCATCTCCTCCTTGAAGCGTTCAAAGACCAGGATATTGGCGTCGACCGCCATACCGATGGAGAGGATGAAGCCGGCGATCGCAGCCAACGAGAACGTGGCGCCGATCAGCTTGAGGGCGGTGAGGGTAAAGAGCGTGTACAGGATCAGCGCGACCAAGGCCACCAGTCCTGGGAACTGGTAGTAGAAGAGCAAAAAGAGAGCCGTGAAACCGAACGCGACCAACCCTGCGAGGACCATCTGGTTGAGGGCGTGTTTTCCGATCGTCGGGTCCACCACCTGCTGGGCGACCTGCGTGAGCGTTACCGGGATCGAACCCGCATTCAGCAGCCGGACGAGCCGGAACACGTAGTCCTTCTCGAACTGGCCGGTGATCTGGCCGCGATCGGAGATGATCGCTCCGCGCTGGAGCGGCGCGATACTGATCACCTGCCCGTCCAGCACAGCCGCCAAGTACTCGCCGCGCTGGGTGTGGCGGGTGGTCCACTCCCGCATCTTGCGAGCGCCCTCGCGAGAAAAGCGGAAGGTCGGGATGTAGTGGTCGCCCTCGAGCTGCGCGGACGCGCTGGCGAGATCGTCGCCCCTCAGCAACAGGGTCCAGCCCTCGACGATCTTCCGGTACTCAGGATCGGCAGGAGTGATCTGCTTGTCGGGGTTGCTCCGGCTACGGAAAGTTACGGCCGGCTTGCCGTCGTACTCGATGTGGCCCTGGTCAGCTGTGTACTGCCTCGGCACCAGTTCGGTGGCGACATTGCGCGCCCAGTACCATTCGAGGCTCGCGGTCGTTCCAATGGTCTCGGCGGCTTCCTTGGCGTCGGTGAATCCGGGGAGCTCGACCACAATCCGGTTGGTTCCCTGACGCTGCACCAACCCTTCCTGCACGCCGAGCGAAGCGCTGGCGCGGTTCGTCATCGTGCGCAGCACGTTGTCCACGACGGTGCCGATGCTCTCCTTCTGCTCAGCCGTGAGCTTGGAGAAGTCCATCTCGTACACGAACCGGACGCCGCCCTGCACGTCTAGGCCGAAGCGGTAATCCTTGAATGTGAAGAGAACGGCCGACAGGGCGGTCAAGCCGAAGACGAGGAAGAGGAAGAGATAGCTGCGAGACTGCTGCAAGGGAATGCACGCTCCAAAGGGCCGAAATTGGGTCCCGCGAGTATACCGCCCGGGGCCCCCGGGGGCCGGTCGGACTACTCCTTCTGGGCCAAGGTGACGTGGTGCCAGTCGAGGTTCACGGACCTCTCCCAAGCGTCGGTCTTCTCATCGACCTGGCGGCTGAGACCCTCGATCAGGAGCGTAAGCTGAAGGTCGTTTGGGCGCAGCTTGATCGTCTCGCGAGCTACTTCAAGAGCCTCCTTGTATCGCTGCAGGCGGTCCAGAGTCTGGGCAAGCAGAGCCCCCGCATCATGGAAGTTCGGATCCAGCGCGACCGCTCTCTGCAACGAAGGGACAGCCTCCTCGTAGCGCGCCTGCCGGTAAAGGATCAGCCCCAAGAGGCCATGGCCTCGCGCCAAAATCGGCTGTTGCTGGATGCAGCTCCTGCATTCAACTTCGGCTTCGGCCCACTCACGCTTGCGCAGATGTTCTTCGACGATCTCGAACACGGATCCAGTCCCCCAAGGTTCGTGTCGTACCTACATTCTAACGTTCAACCGGGCCGATCGTTAGCAGGGGTGGAGCCGAAGCGCCTAAAAAAGAAGCCCCCGGCGCTCTGGCTCGGGGGCATGCCTCTCCTTAACCGGGTGTCCACGACACCCGCATAAGGAATGGATCAAGAGTCGTGCCAACCGTATAGGAAGTGAAAGAAAAGAGGCGTCCACCTGATTGGCAGACGCCTCTTCTTGGAGCTGGGGGTGCTCCTAGTCCACGCTTCGTTCGGCGGGGCCACCCATCTTATTGGAGCCCTGAGCCTGACCTTCGCCACCAGGGGCGGTCACGACCTCACCGATCGGAGGTGGCTCCTCTTCCTTTGTACAGCCGCACACCGCGAAGAGCGTGGCACAGGCGGCCAATGTGAGCAGGTATCTCATCCTAGCCGCTCCCGTGGTCGCACTCGTTGGTCGTGTAGCTGAACTCCGAGTCGGGCCGGAAGAACCCAGGATAGAAGACGCGTCCGGGAGCCGTCTTGCTGCCGCCGGGGGCAACACAGTCGGTCATCCAGTACGGGGCGCCATCCGGGAAGCCGGAGCCGGGAGGATAAGCCGAAGACCAGGGGTTGGTGTTGACGTTCAGGGCAGCGTGCTGCGGCCAAGCCGGCAAGTTGCCAAAGTTGATGAACCTTGCGGACGTGTCGGTCGCCACGAACTGCATGCTGCGGTTGTAGACGAACGTGGTGAACGCGGATGCGGTGGCCGGGCCGAACCAGGCATATCCGTAGTCGGGATCCGACGCGGTGGCCTGGGGCTTACCACCCGGGTTGAAGCGGCAGTCCTGTCCGGTGCCGTCGCACAGGAGGATCGGGTTGCTCGCCGTCAACGCCCGGTTATTGGTCTTGAAGTTGCCCGGCCAGAAGAGCGGGGCCTTGGACGGCTGGTTCACCGCGGTGGCACTCCACCCGTGAAGCATGCCGTTGTAGGAGATGTTCACGACGGCCGGAGTGACGCCGGGATTCATGACGCCTACGTCGACGATAGGAAGACCCGTGCCTTCCAGCAGCCCGTAGTTCTTCATGTAGGGCTGGAGCGCGTTGAGCACAAACACCTGCTCTTGCGATCGCCGAGGCTCAAGATGGCGGTTCGCGCTTTGGCTCGCGCCGGCCGGAACCGCGTGGTAGTTGATCCATCGCCAGGCGTTGTTGGCGGAATCGAAGGACATCGACA
>DATLGQ010000365.1:0-12015 GCA_035540435.1 Fimbriimonadaceae bacterium | reverse complement strand
GGGCTTCGATAGCGTCTTGATCGGTGGCCGGGCACAAGCTGACCTGGAGGCGGTGGCCGAGGTCGAGCGCTCATGCCGGACCGCTCCCGCGATGCTGGCGGGGCAGACCACCATTCGCGAGCTGATCGCGCTGCTGAGCCTGGCGGAGGCGCATGTAGGGGGCGATACGGGCAGCACGCACTTGATGGCCGCCTTGGGGCGACCGGCCATCGGTCTCTATTCGATCACCCGCCCCCAGCGCTCCTGCCCGTACGGCCAGATCGAACGTTGTCTGTACGATCCGCAGGCGCTGGCAGCCATTCATCCGGAGGCGGTCATGGCTAAGCTCGAACAGGCGCTTACTTGATGCTGCCCAGCATGATGCCCTTGGTGAAGTAGCGCTGGGTGAACATGAAAACGATCAGCAGCGGGAGCATCACGATCACGGCGGCCGTCATCTGCAGCGGCCAGTTGGTGCCACCGTATGAGTTCTTGAAGATCGAGAGGCCCACTTCGAGGGTGCGCATCTCGGTCGTGTTGGTGTAGATCATAGGGTTGAAGAAGTCGGTCCAGACCCCGAAGAAGGTGAAGGCTGCCGCGGTGGCGAGCGCCGCCTTGGAAAGCGGCATGATCACTTTGGAATAGATCCTGAAGTCGCCCGCTCCGTCGATTCGCGCCGCCTCGTCGAGCTCGATCGGGATTTGCATGAAGAACTGACGCAGCAGGAACACCGAGAAAGCCGAGCTGATCCCTGGCACGATCAGCGCATTGTAGGTGTCGAGCCACCCGAAGTTTCGGATCATCAGGTAGACCGGGATTTGAGTCACGGGCCCCGCGAACATCATCGAACCCAGAAAGAGCGCGAACACGATCTCTCGGCCTTTGAAGCGCACCCTGGCGAAGCCGTAGGCGGCAAGGGACGTGATGAAGAGCTGGAGGGCAACGACGGTGACGGTTACGAAGAGCGAATTGAAGAGGAACCGCTTGACCGGCAGGTTCTCGTGGTTGAACACGAAGTCGTAGTTCGACCAGTTGGGGGTGATCCTCGGTTCAGTTTTGGCCTCCTGCTTACCCCCGTCGCCTGCTATCATGACGGGCTTCCCGTCCGGCCCCTCGACCTCGGCCTGCGCGACAGGGAGGATCTGCGACAGGGGCGGTATTGGCGTCTTGGGTGGGTGCAACGAGATGAGCACCATCCACACGAAGGGGGCCATCAGGAAGAGGGCGAGGGCCGATAGAAGCCAGTAGCTGATCGCTTGTCGAACGCTGCCCGACAGGAGCAGGATGAAACCGAACGCGGCCAGGGCTGCCAGAAGCGCCAGCGTGAGCCCCTCGCTTTCATCACCTTGGTACTCCGCCCGGAACAGCAAACTCGCCGCCACCGCAAGACCAAGTCCAGCGATTCTAAAGATGTGAGCAAGGCTGTTCGCCGGATGGGTGGGCATGGGCGACGGGAATCGGCACTCGGAAGGGGAGCGCGATGAACTACAAGGTACTCGAGAGGCATCAGTTTACCGTTCCCGTCTGTTGCTTTGGGCGTGTCGCCCGCCGAAGCCGGCGATGCCCCGACCGGCGAACCTGCTAAGGTAAAGGTCACAGCCATCCACGATGCCAATTGTCGCGTGCCTATCGAAAAGCCCTCGCGCAAGTCTGCTGTTTTCCGAGCTTGCGGCGCTCGACTCCTCTTATCGGGACTTGGGTTTTGTTTCCCCGAGTCGCAAAGCGCTCGTCTTGGGAGCCTTGGGCTCCTTGGCCTCCGACAGCCGGATGGTTCGGCTCGACGCTCGCCGCTCGCCTCAAGCGGCCCGAAGCCTTGCTCAAGCTTGCCAAGCAAAGCTCGACGAGCTGTCAGAACCCATTGAAGCTGTGCTCTATTGGGGCGCCACCAACTGGCCTGGGAATCCGCCCGACACGCCTTTCTTTCTCATCACGGATGGCCCGTTCGATCCTCGCGACCCCACATACCCCGTCGAGTGGATTCCGCGCCGGTGGCCGGAGGGCTACTTCAACCTGCAGAGCGAACTGTTCAGGCGTGCCGAGCACGTGTTTACGCTGAGCGAGTGGGCTCGGACTAAGATCCTGGAGCTTCACGGTGTCGTTCCCGGCAAAGTGACACGAATCGGCTGGGGCCCGATCGGTTCGATCGGCGGACCGATGATCAGCCTGCCGCCGGGAACCCGGTACTTCCTCGCAGTGGGCCATGAGTGGGCGCGTAAGGGAATGGACCTGATCGCGGATGCCGGCAGGCGGATCCATGCCCGACAGCCCGACGTACAAACGATCCTCGTGGGCCAGCCCGAGGGCTGCGAGATCCCACCGATGCCGGGCGTGGTTCAGGTGCCCCACGGGCTGCCGATGCACGTCGTGCACCAACTCATGCGTTGCGCCACTGCCGTCGTCGTCGCCTCCCGCTTCGACGCCTCGCCGCACGTGATCTACGAGGCCCTTCAATATGGGACTCCAGTGATCGGCAGCCGCGTGTGCGGCATCCCAGAAGCGATCTCAGAGCCGCTTGGCGGCCACTCGTGCGAGCCTGGGTCCGTCGATTCGGTTGAAGAGGCCATGCAAATGGTATTGGAGCGCGATCCTGTGGAAGCACGAACCTCCGCGAGGGGCACCTATGAAAAGAGCGGCGGCTGGGCGCGCTGCGCCGAGCGTGTGCATGGCGTCATTTCCGCTTGGCGCGGCGACCGCTAGACGCTGCTGTACCCCTGCATCTGATTCCGCATCAGCCGAAACTGGAACAGAGAGATCACGACGATCACCGCCAACAGGACGAACGACTTCGCCGACGCGATGCCGGTGTTGAAGTTCACCCACGCCTCCGTGTAGATGTGGTAGCCCACCACGTCCGTCGTGTCCTCCGGCCCCCCCTTCGTCATCATGTACACCGGCGTGAAGATCTGCATCGCGCCGATCGTCGACGTGATCAAGACGAAGAACGTCGTCGGCACCAGCATCGGCAGAGTCACGTTCCAAAAGGAACGAAGCTTCCCCGCCCCGTCGAGTTGAGCCGCCTCGTAAAGCGACTGCGGGATGCCTATCAGCCCTGCCAGGAACAGGATCATCCGAGGGCCCAATCCGACCCATATCGACATGAACGCCAGCGCCGGCATCGCCCACTCGCTGCGGTTCAAAAAGTCGATCCCAGGGTACGGCGCCACTCCCACCCCGCGTAACACCCTCTCCCCGATGAACGTATCCGGCCCGAAAAGACCCAGCAGCATGGTGTTGATCAGCCCCGTGTCGGGCAGAAACACGTACGTCCACAGCATCGCCACCGCCACTCCACTCGAAATGGCCGGAATGTAGTAGAGCGTGCGAAAGATCGTCATTCCGCGCAGCTTCTGGTTCACCAGGATCGCGATCAGCAACGCCACGAACATGCCTGCCGGCACGCTCATGAGCGCGTACCGGAAGGAGTTCCACATCGCGTTCCAAAAAGGCGGCTCCGCCACCGCAAGCGCATAGTTGCCAAGGCCCGTGAAGGCCCACTCGTCGCGCAGCAGCTGAACCTTGTAGAAGCTCACGTAGAGCGCATAGGCCATCGGAATCAGCGCGAAGATCAGCAGATGCGCGAAAGCGGGGCCAATGAAGGCCCAGGCGATGAGGGGTCGATTGCGCTCAGCAGTCATAGCCGCTTGGCAAACTCCTGGTCGATCCGGCGGGCGGCTCGAGTGAGAGCTTGCTGCACCGGCACCGCGTTGTTCAGGATGCTGTCGAGCGCGTTCTTGCCATGTTTCTCGACAACCTCGTAGCCCTCGACACGTGAGCCCAAGGGAGGGCGAGCCTGCGGGATGATGGGTAGGAACTGGGCTTCGATTGGATCCTCTGCCCGCTTTCGGCTCACGTCGATTCGGGCCGACACGGCGATGCCGCTCTGGCTGTACTGATACTGAAGCTCACGGCTGGTCCAGAGCTTGATGTACTCCCAGGCCAGCTCAGGGTTCTTACATCCTCTGGGAATGGCGAAGCCCGCTTCGTACATGACCGTATGTGGCTCGGGCGTGTTATGCGGCAACTCCACGACGCCCAGTCGCTGCCAGTCGATCTTGGGCCGTCCCCGTTCGTCACGCGGCGCCGCCTTGTATCCGACCAAAGCCCAATGCCCCATCACGACCATCGCAGCCTGACCGTTGGCGAAGAGGTCGACACCCATAGCCGACTGCTCGGACAGCGACGGCGCAACCCGGTGGACGTTCACCAGCTCCCTTAGGAACGAAACGGCTTCGACGTTCTGGGGGCTGTCGAAAAAGCCCTCCGCCTTTGTGCCGTCCGGCGAGAGCACCTCGCCACCGTTGTTCCAAAGCCACATCACCCACCCAGGCATCCAGTTGGTGAAGGCGAAGCCGTACTGGGTCACCCGGCCGCGCCCGTCCCGAACGGTCAGCTTTCGCGCCGTCTCCAGGAAGTCTTCGAACGACCACCCTGGCTTGGGATAAGGCACGCCAGCCGCATCGAAGAGATCCTTGTTGAAGTACATCACCATCGGGGTGAAGTCGCCCGGGATGGCGTAGATGGCGTCGCCCCGCTTGGCGATCTCGACCACGTTCGGGTAGTAAGCGGTGAGGTCGAATTGGGGGTCGCTCTCGATAAACGGCCGCAGATCGGTCAGCAGGCCGTTGTTGATGAACACTGCCGCGCTGGAGGCATCCAACACCATGACGTCGGGCTGGGTGCCGGCGATGAAGTTGAGCAACATCTTGTGGACGTACTCACCGGGAATGCCTTCGATGCGGAGGTCGACCCCGTGCTCCTGCTCGAAGCGCGCGTTGAACTTTTGCACGAGCCGGTCGAACTCGTTGTCTTCCCCTGCTCCGCCCCAATTGGCCACCCGCAAGACGGGCTTCGCCGGAGCGTTGTCGCCGCAGCCCAACAGGCCCAGCAAAGTCAGGGCCAGGATCGTTCGGAGAGCCCGCATCGTGAAGGTTGTACCTGCGGGGCCCGTTCGAGGACCGCTAGAACGTTGCGCGTCAAGTGGCCTCAATTCCACCAGCAGGCCCTCAACGGTTCAGTCGCGCGCCCCTGCGCTCCGCACAATGGGCGCCATCCAGGAGCCCGACCAGTTCAGTGAGGGTTCGAAAGGCCATGAGGGGTCCACCGTAAACGAACCCGGTGTAAGTCTGCACCAGGTGCGCTCCTAACTCCATCTTGTCCAGCATGTCCCGCCCGGTAAAGACCCCGCCTACCCCGATGAGCACCTTGCCGGGTTCCATTCCCTGCGCAAGATAGGCCAACACCTCGTCCGAACGACGCTTGAGGGGAGCGCCGGAGAGGCCGCCTGCCTCATCGACGGAGGATTGCAAGCCAACTCTCGAGAGAGTCGTGTTGGTGGCGATCAAACCGGAAGCTCCGGAGGCGTGGAGGACTTCCAAGACCTCGTCCAGTCCCGACCAATCGAGGTCCGGCGCGATCTTGATCAGAACCGGCGTCTCTTCGTCGCGCTCTCGCATCGCGGCAAGAATCTCCAGCAGCGGTCCTTTCTCTTGAAGCCCGCGAAGCCCTGGGGTATTGGGAGATGAGACGTTGACCACCACATATTGGCCCAAGCCCCGAAGTTTCCCGAAAGACGCCGCGTAGTCCTCTGCGGCTCGTACAGGGGGTGTGCGCTTGCCCTTGCCCAAGTTGATGCCGATGGGGATCGGGCGCTCTCTCACGCGCGTCAAGCGGCTGGCCAGCGGGTCCGCGCCTTGGTTGTTGAACCCCATTCGATTGATGAGGGCTCGATCCTGCGCGAGCCGAAACAGCCGCGGCCGGGGATTGCCCGGCTGGCCTATGGGCGTCACCGTGCCCAGCTCTACGAAGCCGAAGCCGAGCTGAGGCCACCGCCGCGCCGCGAGCCCGTTCTTGTCGAAGCCGGCGGCCAGTCCGAGCGGGTTCGGAAACCGGCAGCCCAAGAGTTCCTGTACCAAACTGTCGTGGTTCAAGACCCTGCCTCGAACGAGACCTCTGCCTATCGCCCAAAGCGCCAGGTCATGAACTTTCTCGGGATCGAGTCGGAACAGCACCTTGCGCAGCACCGACCCGTAGAAGCCCATGCCCCATTTTGGCTGGATCAACGAACGTCGGCCTTAGGACTGCATCGTCTCAAAGAGCCGGAACTGAACGAGGGCGCGCCGAAGGTTCAGGTCGGGCGGATGGTCCGGGTTCAGCGCATAGTAAACGTCGCCCCGGAGATAATCCGCCAAGAACCGCACCGCCTGCTCTAATGTGAGAGCCCGGGCAGCAGCGTCCATGAGCGCCACCGCATCCGCCGTCAACGCGCCCGCCTCCTGGAGGAACCCCTCCCGCAGCCGCTCCACCACCTGCCGGTCCATCGCCACCCGGCCGAGATCGCGCTCCGTCTCCCCAGCCGGATTGGCCAGGGATCGAACGAGATCGCCCCAGTCGGCGAGCCACGTGAACGGCATGATCGTGTCGAGGTCGACCAAGGCCCGAACGCGCATCGTTTCCAGGTCGAACAGGAAGTTCTCGAGCTTGGGGTCCCCGTGAATCACGTCTTGTTGGAGCGAGCCATCGGCCAGCGCATCCCAGAGCGTCATGGCCAGGCTCTCCTCGGCAAACGCAACACCTATGGCTTCCCTGACAGGCGGCTCGTGCATCCGGCGCTCCCACTCATCCCTCGGCAGGTGGACGCGAAACAGGTGGCCCGTCGCTGCTCGCAGTTCAGGTGGAAGCGAACCCTCGTCGAATGCCTTCAGCCCGGAACACGCGGCACGCAGCTGTCTGTAGTAGAGGCCGGTATCGCGGTAGCCTGGCAGCGATGGCTGCAGCGAGCTCGCATCGAGCTTCCGCACCAGGCGGGTGAAGATGCCCAGGCCTCGGCCCGCCTCGAAAGCTAAATCCAGCTGCTGCTCGGCGGGCGAATCCTGCAGCGCCTTGTACGACACGACGCGGTCGATCCGGCGCACCATCCGCCAAGCTGCGTTCTCCGCTTCGATCCACCACCGGCCCCCCATGGACGGGATGAGCTCGGGCGTCGTCCACCGGTCTGGCGCCGGGTCCTGCGCCTGGAGAGCCGCGCGCATCCCCTGCATCACCCTCTCGGGCATCGGGAAGACCGTCGAGTTGAGTCTCTGCAGCAGGAACTCGCCGTCCGCAAGCACCAGCCACGTGCGGTTGATGTTCCCTTCCGCCTCGAAGGGTCGCACTTCTCGGACGGGGCCGATTGGAAACTGCGAAGCGATCGCTTCAGGGATCCCTTCCGGGTTCACGATGGACAAGTATGGCAGTGGCTGAATGGCGCCCACGCTTCAACGGTCCGTGCGGCCGGGAGGGTTCGGGTGTGGGGAGAGCCGGCCACCGGTTAGAACTCGGCGCTCCTGGGTGTTCGATGGAAGGGAATAACGTCCCGAATGTTTTTCATGCCGGTGACGTACATCAGGAAGCGCTCGAAACCGAGTCCGAATCCCGCATGAGGCGCCGAACCGAAGCGTCTCAGGTCGAGGTACCACCAGTAAGCCTCCAACGGAAGGCCCATCTCTCGGATCCGAGCCTCGAGCGCGTCGAGACGCTCCTCGCGCTGGGACCCCCCAATGATCTCCCCAATCCTCGGCGCCAGGACGTCCATGGCCCGCACGGTCTTGCCGTCCTCGTTGGCCCGCATGTAGAAGGCTTTGATGTCCTTCGGATAATCCGTCAGAATCACCGGACGCCCCACCTTGACCTCGGTCAGCCATCGCTCGTGCTCGCTCTGCAGATCCGCCCCCCAGTAGATGGGGAACTCGAAGGTTTCGCCGCTCGATTCGAGCATCTCGATCGCCTCGGTGTATGTCAGCCGCTCGAACCTGCTGTCGACCACATGTCTCAGCGTCTCGAGCAGTTGGGGCTCTATCCGCTGGTTGAAGAATGCCAAATCCTCCTCGCAGTGCTCCAACAGGTGCGCGATCACCTCCCGCAGGAACTCTTCGGCAAGGTTCATGTTGCCTTCGAGTGAGCAGAAGGCCATCTCGGGCTCGATCATCCAGAACTCCGCGAGGTGCCTGCTGGTGCTGGAGTTCTCGGCGCGGAACGTTGGGCCGAACGTGTAGACGTTCGTCATGGCCAGCGCGAGCGTCTCGGCTTCCAGTTGCCCGCTGACGGTCAGGTAGGCGGGTTTGGCGAAAAAGTCGTCGTCGAAGCTCTCGCTCTTGAGGCGCGCCCGATGACCGCCTTCGATCGACGGGTCCTCGGCCGCCTCCAACAGCGTGGAGACGGCAAACATAGCCCCTGCGCCCTCCGCGTCACTGGCCGTGATGATCGGGGTCTGGATGTAGTGAAAGCCACGATTCTGGAAGAACTTGTGGATCGCGTAGGCGGCCTGATTCCGCGTCCGGAAAACCGCGCCAAAGGTGTTGCCGCGGGCCCGCAGATGAGCGATCTCGCGCAGGAACTCGAAGGAGGCCCCCTTCTTTTGGAGCGGGTAGTTCGCCGGATCGGCCTCGCCAAAGATCTCAGCCGAGCTTGCCGCCAATTCGACCGCCTGACCCGCAGCGGGCGAAGCCACGATCTGCCCGTCGAAGCGCACGCATGCGCCGGTCGTGATCTTCTTCAGGACCTCAGCCGGAAGCACGCCCTCGTTCACCACGACCTGCAGGTCAGCAAAAGTCGAACCGTCGCTGAGCTGCACGAAGCTGATGCCCTTGCTGTCGCGTCGCGTCTTCACCCACCCGAAGGCGCTTGCCTCAGTCCCGGGCAGCAACCTGAACAGGTCGCGAATATAGCTTCGCCGGTAGTCCATCAGGCGCGGAGTTTACCGGCGCACCTGCAGATCAGTGGGCTGCGGTCGTGAATCGCCAGGTTCTGCTGATCGAGGCGCCCTTCCGACCCGTCTCGAGGATCTCATAGCCGACGACCCTCACCTCGTACAGCGTGTCCGGCTGCAGCGGGCGCCGGGCCATGAGGATCGTCGCGCAGCGGAGGTAATCATCGTTGGCCGGAGTGTTCAGATAGATCGGCACCGACTTGCCGGTGGTCCTATCCTTCAACTCCGCCGCCTCGATATGGATCCGCTGCGCATCCTCGTTGAAGTGGGCCAGCACGATCGGATACCCGACGACGGGGCGCTCTTTGAGGTGCAGGCGGAGCGGGTGCGGCCTTTCGTTGGCCTCCCACGCCACCGGAACGTCACGCTGCCCCTCATAGGGATACATGATCGTCGCAACCTCATCCGTGGTCCCGAAGGATAGAGCGAGCCGACCTCCGTCGTAGCCGGAGCCGATGAGTGGCGCTCCGGGCTGCAAGAAGGGGATCCGGTGGTAGGGAGCATCCAATAGATTGCCCACCGCCTCCTCGGGCGACTTCGAGCCGTAATCGACGCCTTCCCAAGAATCCTGGATGAACCCATAGGCCTCCAGCCGATCGCCCGGTGCCGCGCCAAAGAACTTGGGCGTACCGGGCTTCTGGTAGTGGCCGGTGGCGTTGTTGGCGTGCAAGTACTCGCTGTGGGCTTGACTCGCCGCGTTCAGCCGGTCGTCCGGGATGAAGCCCGGCAAGCCCATCGCGCTGCGAACGCCGTTCACCGCCCGCAGCGTGCGCAGTTGGCTCTCGCTGGGTGGTGGCAGCTTGCGAGCCGCGTAAGACGAAACCGTGAAGTCCCATTCCTTGGTGGCGTTGAGCGAGCCGTCGATGACGACGCGGCATTTGACGCTGTACTTCCCAGGCTCGAGGTGCTCGGGCGGCGTGTAGACCAGCGCCCGCTCCTCCGGCACGTAACGTGCCTGCACCCGTTGGCCGTTCAAGGTCATTTGCGCTTCGGTGACCCTCGCTTTGCCAATGGGCCAGATCTCCCACCGCAAGGTCGGTCTGGAGATGAGGGTCGAGGCTCGTGGGCCGAAGGCCCGCGAGTAGGCATCGACCGGCGGCGCGGAAGGTGAGCCGGCAAGCCCGATGGCTGCCCAAGCAAGGAGGTTCGTCATGGCTTAGCGGCGCGCCCCCCTCATAGCCATCCTATCGGCAGGTCGCGTGCATGCCAATAGCTGGTCGTATTGCTTGCGGTCAAGGCCGCAAGATCGCGTACATTCCCCTATCCCTGGCCCCCGATGCCGCCTTCTCGCGTACCCGCTCCTGAGGCGCACGATTGCGCGCCCAGCGAGCGTCTACCTACAATATAAAGAGTTCAGGCTCGATGAGCAACACTCCTCCCACCACTCTCGGCAAGTATCAGATCATCCGGGAAATCGCCCGCTCGAACGATATCGTGTACGAGGCGTACGACCCGCTGATGAACCGCCGCGTTGCGCTCAAGGAGCTGGCGGTTCCTCACGGCTCAACCCAGCAGCAAAGGGAGGAGCGCGTCAAGCGGTTCCTTCGGGAAGCGAAGGCGGCGGGGTCGCTCTCGCACCCGAACATCATGACCGTCTACGAGGTAGGCGACGAGGCCGGCCGCTACTTCATCGCCATGGAGTTCCTGGACGGCCACACCCTGCGCAACGAGCTGGACACTCGTGGCCACCTGCCGCCCGAGCGCGCGCTCGAAGTCACCAAAGCCGTGCTCGAAGGTCTCGACTTCGCCCACAAGAGCGGGGTCGTTCACCGCGACATCAAGCCCGAGAACATCCAACTCCTGACCGACGGCCGGATCAAGCTGACCGACTTCGGGATTGCAAGGCTCACATTCGAACCCAACCTGACGATGGATGGGCAGGTGTTTGGCACTCCCAGCTACATGTCGCCCGAGCAGGTTGTCGGTCGCGAGATCGACGCGCGTAGCGACCTCTTCAGCGTGGGCATCGTGCTCCACGAGATGCTGGCCGGCGCCAAGCCCTTCAGCGGCGACAGCGTCGTCAGCATCACCTACGCCATCATGAACTCAGAGCCGCAGCAGCCCCAGGGAGTGAGCTACGCCTTGTGGCAGGTCATCGCGAAGGCGCTCGACAAGAGCCCCGCCCTACGCTTTTCCAACGCTCGGGAGATGATCTCTGCCCTCGACGAGGCGTCCCGGGCAGCGACTTCGGCATCGATGGTGCTGGACCCGAATCCGTACGTCCAGCCTCCTCCAGCCGGGGGCAACCCGTACCTCCAGCCGTATGGCTCGAATCCTTACACCACGCCCTACGGCGCCGTCCAGCCGCCACCGGTAGCGCCGCCGATCCAGTATCCGTACAACCCCTATCAGTCACAGCCATCGGGTGGGACGGTTCAGCCGCCGCCCATCCAGCCCACCACGATCCCTCCCGGGTACGCCCCGCAGGTTCCGATCTACTACCCGCCGCCACCAAGGCAACCACTGCTCAAGCCTGAGACCAAGCGGTTTCTGGGCCGCCTGTTTCTCACGGTAATGATCATGGGCACGCTGTTCGCGCTTGTGATCGTCGGGATCAACTCCATCAGCGTTGCGATCGATCGCCTGAACAAGCAGAACCAGGACAAGCGCATCCAAGCCGAACTCGCGGCTACCGCTCGTATGCCTCTTGCCGAACGGATCAAGAGGTACGAGGAATCGATCGACCTCATGCAGAGCCAGGAGTCGCGAGTCGCCGCGCAGCGAGATCTCGCGGTGCTCTACGAAAGGCAGGGGCAGATCTACCTCGAGCGGCTGAAGGCGGCACGCCATCACCAGGCGGTGTGGGATGCTTCGACGCGAGCTCAGGGCTCCTTTCAGAAGGCGGTCGAGCTCCACCCGACGAACCCGCTCTACTACGACGATCTCGGCGCGGTTCTGGCATTGACGGCCGAGAAGCTGCCCGAGCCGGAGCAGCGGAAGCAGGCTTGGAGCGACGCGGCCTACCAATGGAACCAGGCCTACCTGCGAGCGCGGACGGAAGAGCAGCGAATACGATTCGGCGAGCGGGCGGCCTCCGCGTATCACCAGCTCGCCTATGCCATGGCAACTTCCGGCGACTTCTACGGCGCCCGCGAGCAACTTCGATACGCGCTTACCCTAGTGGCCCCCGGGACCGACCTCGCCCAGCGGATGCGCCAGGACCTCGAACGCTGGTAACCGGGTTAAACGTTCAGATCCCGCTTACGAGCCCACCATCGACCAGGAGACTCTGACCGGTGATGTAGCTCGCTTGCGCCGAAGCGAGAAACACAGCTGCCGCCGCGATCTCAGAA
>DATLGQ010000364.1:0-7008 GCA_035540435.1 Fimbriimonadaceae bacterium | reverse complement strand
TCGAAGACGTGCACGACCCGGAAGCCACGGATCTGCTGCAGGTTCTGCTCTTCGCCGTCGTCCATTTCGACCTTCGTCTTGTACTTACAGGGAGCGAGGATCGATATGCCCTTCTCGCCCTTCTTGACGAAGCGGCCCAGGGACTTCCAGCGATTGAAGCCGGCCACCACAGTTGCATCGGGACGTTGGAGGAAGACCAGGAGCTGGTTGTTGAAGCTGTAGTTGTGGAACTTGGCTGCAACACTGAGCATCCGCTTCCATTCATCGCCAGAGACGATTTCGGCAACCGCCTCTTGGAGCTTGTCGTGAGCTGCTCGGAGTTTGTCGTTCATCACTCCGCCTCCTGTCCGAAGCGGAGTTCGACGGCGACCTCGACCAGGTCGGCCTGACACCTGATGCAGTTGCCGAAGACCTCGCCGTCGCCATCTCCGTCGGCGTGGATCCCGTCGCATCTTCCGCAGAGTCCGAATGCCGGCTGCAGACACTCGCCGGTCTTGAACGACTTGAGCCACGCCTCCAGATCGCGTGGTGTCTTCGCTAGGTGAACCCGTCCATCGCGCAGGTCCTCGATCGCCAGGACATAGTCGTCATCCCAGATTGGTTTGACCCCGACGACACGACCCAAGGGCCGATGTGACAGGTAGTGGGTGACGATCGCCACTGCCCGCTGCTTCACGACTGCACCTCCTGTTGCTCGGCGGCTTTCCGAGCCGGAGGCACCCGCGCCGTTCCCTAGTCGACGAGGTCAACCGTCGCCGAAGGCGAGCGAGCATCCATGGACGCGCAGCGTGCGGTTGACGGAGGAGCGGACGGCGCTAGTAGGAAAGAAATAGCCGCCGAGCCTGGAGGGGCGAAGCAGCGCTGGCGGCGAAACTGTCACAACCCCCCGCTATAAAGAGAGTCGGACAAATAAGGGGGCGGGGATGCCGGGGAAATGGCCTCAATATCTGCTCGAACGAGCGGCCTTGCGCCCGCCCGAAGACTGCGCCGTTGTTCTGGGGTCAACTCCGGTCGTCTCCTTCGGGCACCCGCTGAACCCCCGCGTGGCGACCCTCGGAATCAACCCAAGCAGCGGCGAGTTCCTCTCCGGCGGCCAGCTCTTGCAAGGGGATCAAAGGCGGCTAGCCACTCTGCAGTCCATAGAAGCTGGCAGCTATGAGGGCGTCGACGAGGCCAAGGCCGCCGAGATCATTGACGACTGCTCGTCGTACTTCGAGCGCAACCCATATCGATGGTTCAACGTCCTCGATCGCATCCTCACTGAGGCGCTGGGCGTTTCCTACTACCACAAGACGACTTGCCATCTCGATCTCGTGCAGTGGGCAACCGATCCGATCTGGAAAGAGCTTCGTCGCGATCAACAGGAGCGCCTTCTCGAAGGCGACCGCGACTTCCTGCGTCGACAACTAACTCACGAGGGCTACAAGGTCGTGATCGTCAACGGGGCGACCGCGATGCGGTGGGCACAAGCAGCCGGCATCGTCACGTGGCAGGAGACTGACCGAATCCAAGCCCCGCCAGCGGCTCGGTTCTCGGTTGGGCAAGGGGAAGGTGCCCTCTTCCTCGGATGGTCCTGCAATCTCCAGAGCCAACCAGGCGCGCTTCGACACGTCACCCCATTGATCGACTTAGTCAAAAAGCATGCGGGAAACGAGCTAGGAGGAGATCGAATGAACGAACAGACATCGTTCGAGCGGGGAACGCACTTCCAGAGCCGGGCGCAACTCGTTGCCGCGCTAGAGCGCTGGGTGACCGATGAGAACGACGAGACGATCGGCGACCTGAAGTTCGGACGTGCTCCCTGGATCAGCTTCGATACCTCCGCAGGGATCGCCGACATCAACGCCGATACGCGTCGCGATGCCATCGAGCGCATGCTACGCCAGACGCGTGATGGCCAACCGTGGCATGTCATCGCGAACAACCGAGGCAAGGTCAACAAGGTCGTGTTCGACCTGAGCGATAGCCACGAGGGTTGGTACTCGTACCTCCGTGAACCGCTCGATGCTCCGCAGGAGATCTCTTGAGCGCCTATGTGATCCAGTTCCCGCACCCGGGAGGCGAACACGTCCCCAAGCTAAACGACATGCCATGGAACGTCGCTCCACACAAGCGGAAGTTCATGGTCGCGCCGGGCGAGTACCGCGACTCGGGGGGCGAATCTGGCAGTGGCGAGATCGCTTTCTGGGGTGAATGGGAGGGTCCGTCCCGCGTCATTCGTCGCTGGGAGCGTCGGCCTAGGTTCCCGACGGTGTTGCATCGGCCCTTCATGGGCGACCCTCCCAGCGAAGGTTTCCGACAGAACACCGACCCGTGGGTCTTCGGTGATCGCTTCCACTACAGCAACTGCAAGCAACTCACGAATCGGGGGCGCACGATCACCGCGATGCAGCGGATCACCCCGGGCTCACTGATCCTGTTCGGCAGCAGCGTGAACAACGAGTTCGTCCTCGACACCGCTTTCGTCGTCGGCCGGGTCCAGGGAACCTACACGGTGCGCGAGCACGACCATCTGCAGGTGAGCGAGGAGTTCCGCATGGCGACGATCGAGTCGATGGCGTCTCCCGATGAAGCCCAGATCGATCTGCAGTTGACGCTCTACGACGGAGCGACACCGGACGAACCGTTCGAAGGCATGTTCTCGTTCACTCCGTGCGTTTCCTACGAAGGGGAAGCTTCACGCTTCCCAAGACCGACGATCGAGCTGCCCGGCCTAATCAACCCGAAGAGCAGACAGTCCGTTAATGGGGTGAGTAGACCCCTTCCCACGAAAGAGGTGCGGTCCGCTTGGGATCGAGTGGTTCAGCAGGTTGAATCCCAAGATCTCTTGTTGGGGACCAGGCTGCAGCTCACCCGTGAGGACCAGGATGCAGCACATGTCTGATGCTCGATGAGTGACGGCGTGACTGGAGCGAACAAGATCCCGAGGCCCAGCGCGTCCTGGGATGAGATCATCAAATTCGCCCACACCTTCGACGGCTATGAACATTGGGGAAGCTTCGAGCGGTGCGCGGATGTAGCCAACAGCGCTGCGGAGATGTTCGAACAAGGCGAGCCCATTCCCGATGATGCCGACGTGATCCGCACATGCCTATTCTTCGAGGCGCGCAGATGGCGTCATTCCGGGTGGGAGCCTGAAGATGAGGACCGCCCCTACATTGCGGCGCTCCTGAACGCGCTACGCGAGGCGAGCGACGGAGCCGAGCATGTCGATCAGCGCTGACGATCTCTACCGATTCATTCTCGAAAACGCGGAGGAGAGAGAGGGGCAAATGATCTGCCGGGTCCCGACAGGCCCGTGGCTTCGAACCAAACAGACACGCGGCAACAGGAGACTGGCCAGAGCGAAGCTGATCAAAGAACTCGAAGAGCGCGGCCTCGTCACCCGTCCTCATCCTCAGTCAGGCTGGGTGATCGTGAACGACCCTCCGAGCCCAGCGGCATCCGCCAACGTTCAGTTCCGACACGACGCGCAGGCCACCCGGCAGCGTCACCGCCGCTTGCAGTCATACATGCGGCGAAACGTTCTCAACGGCAAGCAATTCATCTGCTCGAGCTGGGACGAATTCGAATCATCCATCCGCGCCGACTGCACCTTCAAGGAGGGTCAGCTCTCCCATATCGGGAAGCACTACGACCTAACTCTCGCTGCCCGGCCACTTCGGATCGTCGTGGTTGGACAAGAAGTCGGCGCCAAGGGCAAAGCCCGAACGACGTTGGCTGAGCGATATGCCAACGTCCACGGCGGCAGCGGCATGAACAAGCGTTTCGTAAAGGACGGTAAGCACCCGAGCCGCAATCCCCACATGAAAGGCACGACTCTCGCTCTCCGGACGATCCTCGGAACGGGTTCGGGGATAGAGCGAAAGGGGGAGTTCATAAACGTAGACGGCGAGCAGGTTCACCTCTTCGACTGCTTCGCTCTCGTCAACCGACTGCTCTGTGCCGCCCACCTGACGGGTACTTCCACGGGGATGTCCACGAAGACGATGCTTCGCAACTGCCAGCGACACTTCCAGGCGACCCTGGAGATCCTCGAGCCGACAGTAGTGGTCCTTCAGGGCGTGCGGATGTGGAAGTGGAGCAAGAACGTGCTAGTTCCGAAGCGCACCCTGAGCGACAATCTCATCGAGTGCTCCCTTGGAGGCAAGACAACGCTGGTGGCGGCATTTAGTCATCCCTCGTCCTACGGCAAGAAGCCCATCCGGTGGGACTCGCCGGATGCCCCGTACTTCAAGGACGTCGTGTACCCGACCCTCAGGCAGGCGGTCCCTCTCTAGACAGATTCGTCCAGGGGAACAGCGACAGGTGAAGCCCTCTCCCTGCGCACGGTCAGTCTCCCGCTACAGCGGGAGGACCTGGATCAGCGGCGAACGGGGTAATGATCCAACAAGAGAGACGTGGCTTGGCGATATGCCGTGAGCGAACCGTCGAGATCGCCCTGGTCGGCCAGGACGTCGCCCAAACCGGCGAACGCCTGAGCAGTTTCGACCACCGGCCCTTGATGCTCCAATGCGAGCTCAGCCGCCTGCCGCAGATGCTTCTCGGCTATGACCGGGTCGTGGCTTCGCTCGGCGAGCCCGAGCTCGCGATGCATCACGGACAGGACGTAAGGCGAGACCTGCCCTGCACGCTCAAGGTTGGTGAGCGTCCGCTCTAGCAGCCCGTAGGCCTCGCGCGGGAGGCCCTGCGCCCGCAGATCCTCTGCCATCTCCACCGCCCAGTTCACACCTCGGCCGCTCCACAGCTCTTCCACCCCCACACCGAGCCTGCCCGCGATATACCCAAGCGCTTCGTTCGAAGGCTCCCGCTTCCCCGCCTCGAGATGACTGATGTAGGCGGCCGAATACCGGTCTCCAGCGAGTTGCTCCTGAGTCATCCGCTGCGCGGTGCGGTATTCGCGCAGCCGCTTGCCGAAAGAGACCAGGTCCTCGGGACCCCCTCGGCGACTGCGCCCGCCACCTCCCCGCTTAGCCATCAGGCAAAACTAAGGCCTTAACGAAGCTGACTCAAGCCCGACAGGTGCCGAGACAAGTGACATCAGCGGCCGGCGACGGCCGGCCCGCTTCACTGCGACGAGTCCGTCGGGCGAACAGCTTCCGCGAGGACCCGCCCTTCTTCATCCGAACTCCAGCGCTTCAGGATCTCTTCTAGCGGCACCTCTCGATCACCGTGCCGATGGAACACGGTGCCATCCCGCACTAGGAGGTTCGCGTTCGTGAGCGCCTGGGCGACCTCCATGTAACGGTCTTCGGTACGGCAGAGCTCTTCCTGCCGGCGCCGGACCTGCTCGTCGATGATGTCACTGATCGTGCCGTCCGCTTCAGCCGCCATGACGAAGTTCAAGATCCGCTCACGCCATGCGCTGCCCTGGGTGAGCCGCTCCACCTCGGCGCGCAACCGAACGAGTTCCTCGTCAGTCCCCACACGTCCCCCTACCCCAGTCGATTTGTTTGAGCAATGAGGTTAGCCGCCCGCTCCTCGCAGCGCTTCGTGTTGATCAGTCGTAGATCATCGACATTCCGTCGGGGTCGCGGTCGAAATCCGCCGATCCGCACTTGGCACACCGGGCCGGCGCATCGGCTGAGAATGCCCCCCCCCGCAGTCGCAGGGCGGGGCGTTCGGCTCTTTTCCATCGGGGCCTCCTGGTCCGAACTTCCACCACATTCCTTCCGCAGCGCTCGCAGTGGAAGGGCATCGCGACCATCTCGGACCCTTCGTTCACCTCGAAGTTCGCTCCGCATCCCTTACAGATCGCGTCGTAGCCGTAGCCCATTCACTGACATTGCCACGCACGTGTGACACCGCCCCACGTCCTCTCACCTCAGCTCGGCGTTGATCTAGCTCAATAGCACCGCCCGCTGCGCCATCAAGGCGCCTGCGGTACCCGCTTCGCTCTCGTTCCTCGGCGCCCTCCGGGTCCCCTTGATGACTCCGCTAGAGCCGGTGCTCGCAGTGCCTCCAACAACGCCGAGCAGACGGAGGTGCGAGCACATGAACCAGCGCGGAGTCACCCTTATCGCTACCTATCTCAAGAAGCGTCCCCTGGGTCGCATCGTCCAGGTTCGCCCGGTTGACGGCGACGACTACATCGTTGCGGTCGAAGATCGTCGTGACGGACGCACGCAGTTGATCCATTCCTCAGGAGATCTGCGTCGGTGGTTCGACTCCTTCCGCCACGGTGAGTGCCTCATCCCTACCGCCGGAATCTGCGCACGCTGTAACAAGCTCCACGTCGACCGAGACGTAGACGGAGAGCTACTTGCCCACTGCATCGCCTGCGCGGGCGAGTTGATCGAGGTCGGGGCGGAGATGTTCCTCCGCGAGCCGGAAGTTTCAGACTAGCTGCCAGCGTTTTTCACTGGACCTCGGCCTGCGCTCGTCGTCTAAGAGCCACGAACGCAAGCGCTCCAGGGATCAGTGCACTCACTGTAACGAGAACGTGCTGGATGGTGTCGCCGGCGCCAAGCTCGATCTCGCGGTGTTCGTAGATAACTTGGCATCCACGGGGAGACTCACCTCCGTCCACCACAGCCATCGGCGGTCGATCACGTACCCAGTCGAAGTGGGTCGAGCCTCGACGTGTGAGCCGGGCCATGCGGCCCCGTAGTTAGAGAACGCTTTTCGCTGAGCTTCTTCCAACGACGAGAACCTGACGTTTTCAGGCGGGCCCATAGTGAAACCACCCGTCACAAACGCCAGGGGCAGCCACACCACCAGGAAGACGAGCGCACTTGCCAGGAGGTAGCCGATCGTCCGGAATGGTCGGTAAGGCGCGGTGTCCCTGGCTGCGTTCACTTGACCTCCAAAGGGAGGAGACGCGCGTGGCGGAGACCGCCGGCGGGGCTCCATTCGAGATACTTCACCTCACCGACGATCGGGGCAGCCCCTTCCCACACGCGACCTGGCTGCTGTAACGATCCAAGTTCCCGGCGAGTAAGCGCCGGAAGCTGCTCGACGAGATCACGTCCGTAGCCAGATTCCACGACGCCGGCCACCGCGATACCC
>DATLGQ010000363.1:0-1642 GCA_035540435.1 Fimbriimonadaceae bacterium | reverse complement strand
GATCAGCAGCGTCCAACGGTCTCCGACGACGTCGAGGGTGCGGGCGAGGGCGCAGTACTGCTGATAACCCTGCCCACTCATCGAGTATCACTCATGAACGATATGGTACATCCTATGAACCATCCAGCGTGGCAACGAGAGCCGATCCGAGAACTCGGTTCTACGTATGAGGAAGGGCGCCGACGCGTCGTGGAGCTCGTCGCTCCTTTGGGCGATGCTGCAGCTCGGCGCGCCGTCCCCGCATGCCCCGCGTGGTCCCTCCAAGACGTGATCGCCCATATGACCGGCAACTGTGCCGACATCCTGAGCGGCAATATCAAGGGCGCGACCAGCGAGGAGTGGACTCAGGCTCAGGTCGAAGCGCGTCGCGGGTGGAGACTGCGGGACGTGCTTGCCGAATGGGATGAGGTCGGCCCGAAGATCGCTGCGATGCTCGATCATCTTCCCGGGCGCTAGGCGCATCAGTTCATCGCCGACCTCACAACTCACGAGCACGACATACGCGGTGCGTTGAACGAGCGGGGTCATCGCGACTCTGCTGGAGTCGCTATCGGAACGGATCTGTTGGTCACGGTAATGATCCACGCGGGCGCGGTCGCCCACGGCGTCGGACCGCTGGAGATACGGACGGCGGGCAAGGTTTGGATCGTCGGAACCGGAGACGTCGCTGGTCGCGACGAGGCTAGCTGGCACGCATTGGTAGCAGTCGACGCCACGACGATCCGGCCGGACACACCGGTGGCAGGCTCCGTCGCAACCACTCGCTTCGAGTTATTCCGTGCCGCCACCGGTCGACGAAGCGAAGCACAGATCCGCGGTTTCGAGTGGAGCGTGGACCCCGAGCCGTACCTCCCGATCTTCGGCTACGGCCCGTTCAAAGTCCGTTCGACGAACCTGGACGAATGACGTTGGCGAAGAGGACCAAGGCCCCTCGACTGCGTTGGTCGCGGTGAGGCAGTCGTCGCAGGGGGCGGATGCTTCCCGACCTCAAATGCGGGGGCAGCGCCTATTCCTCGTCGAGATGTCCGGCGAAAGGATCCCATCCGCCTCCTCGAGCGCCTACCCGGCGCCGATCCAGAGAACTTCGGGATCGTCACCAGGATGATTCTTCCCGGCCATAAGGACCCTCGGTGCTGATCGCGCCAGATCCAGTGGAGCAGCAACGATGAGGAGCCTCGCACAGAACAGCGTAGATAAGACCCGTCCGGGTCGCGTACCTCAATCTGTTCCTCATTCGTACCGGAAAGGGCTGGAGCCGCATTCGCGAATCTAGCGACAGAAACGAGGCCCTGTGACCAGGGCCTTTGGAGCGGGCGACCGGATTCGAACCGGCGACGCTCGCCTTGACAAGCCGGCCGTATTGATTCGGCGCGCCGTGAAGATCGAACGTTTGCCCAGGTCAGAGGCTGGATTTTCTTGTTCGTTAATGCCGCTGTTTGACGGTGTTTTTCGTTCAACTGCTGGATTTCTGCTGGCAAGTCAGCAGGACGGACACGAGCCAGGGATTGCCCCAGATTCGGTTGACTCCTGAGCTGTGATGGTCACCATCACAGGAAGGAGGAGATCGATGCCCAAAGCGTTCCCCGAGGAGTTCCGCCGCGACGTCGTCGCGGTGGCGAGGAAACGGGAAGCACCCATCAGC
>DATLGQ010000362.1:0-8015 GCA_035540435.1 Fimbriimonadaceae bacterium | reverse complement strand
TGGCATGGCTGTGACCACTGCAAGGGGACGGGCTATCGCGGACGGACCGGCGTGCACGAGCTCCTGGTCATGAGCGACGCGATCCGGGACGAGATCCTGAAGAAGGGTCCGAGCCACATCATTCGCAATCTGGCCATCCAGGGCGGCATGCGCTCGCTGCAGATGGACGCGGTTCAGAAGATTTTGATGGGAGTGACCTCGGTCGACGAGGTGCTCCGAGTGATTTACGCCTAGCAACGGACGATAACCCATGGCTGCCCAACCAGTTCTTCAAGACAAGGCCAAGCTCTTCCGCGTGATGACGCAGGTGGCGCAGGTGCCGGTGCTTCCGCACGTGGTGTACAAGGTTCTCGAGATTTCGAGCTCGACCGACACGCCTGCGCTGGCCATCGAACGCGCGATCGTGGTGGATCCCGGATTTAGCTCCAAGGTGCTCTCGCTCGCCAACTCCGCGTTTTATGGCCTTCCGCGCAAGGTGACCTCGATTCACGAGGCGGTGCTGTTCCTGGGCTTCAAAGCCCTTCGGCAACTGGCGATGACCGTTGGCGTCTTCGACCTCTTCGTGGGAAAGAACGACCGGGAGTCGCTGCGACGGAGAGCCTGGTGGCGTCACTCGGTCGACACGGCGGTCTGCTGCCGCTGGCTGGCGCGAGATTCGCGCAAGCTGCCGGAAGACGACGCCTACACGGCGGGGCTGCTCCACTACATCGGCAAGACCTTGCTGGACCGCTTTGGCGACGGGGACTATGAGCGGGTCGACGTACTCATCGCGAACGGCATCCCAGACGTGAAGGCTGAGATCGCGGTCTTCGGCTGCGACCACATCTCCGTGGCGATGTCCGCTGGTCGCACGTGGGGCTTCCCGGAGGCTCTGATTGCCGGGATGAACTACGTGACACCTGCCCAGCCCGACGACGAGTTTCGCCAAAGGCGAGCTGCGGTCGCCCTAGGGCAAAGGATCGCTCAGGTGGCCGTCGGCGAGGCCAAGGGCCCGTACGAGAGCTTGCTGCCCTACTGGGCGCTCGAAACCCTGGGCTACACACAGGAGCACGCCGAGCCACTGATCCTCAAGGGCACCTCAGAGATTGCCGCCGCTGCGAAACTGCAGCTCTAGAAGCCGATAACTGGAAAGAGCCATGTCAGAAGCATTCAATTGGAACAAGGTCATCAAGGAGACGGAGGCGCCCAAGAAGCCCGAGGGCGACGAAGCGGCCGTCATCAACCCGGTCACGGGCCTCCCGATGGAGCGGCCGAAACTCGAGGTCATCGAGAATCCGAGCCCGAACGCGGACGCCCACTACAAGCCGGCGCCTCTGCCGAGCGACATCCATAACATCGATCTGAACGAGACCAAGTTCGATATCGGGATGCCGGAGGAGCGCCACCGCTCCGTCGAGGAGGTCGAGGGCGCCAAGTCGCTGGCCGACGTGCACTTGGACGACATCCTGAGGATGGCCATCGAGCGCAAGGCGTCCGACATCCACATCACCGCCGGTCTGCCGCCGATGGTGCGCCTCGACGGCGAGCTCACGCCCTTGCCGTACCAGACGGTGACGCCCGCGGACTCGCGGCGAATGATCTACGACACTCTCTCGGACGACAACCTGCAGAAGTTCGAGCAGACGCACGAGCTCGACTTCGGCTACGGCGTCAAGGGGCTCGCCCGGTTCCGATTCAACGTCTACATGCAACGAGGCTCGGTGGCGGCCGCACTACGCGTGATTCCGACCAAGATCCCGTCCTTCGAGCAGCTCGGGCTGCCGCCGATCATCCGGGAAATGGCGAAGCGGACGTCTGGTTTGGTGCTCGTGACCGGTCCGACCGGCTCCGGTAAGTCGACGACCATCGCGACGATGATCGACGACATCAACGAGAACCGTCACGCGCATATCCTCACGATCGAGGATCCGATCGAGTATCTGCACCAGCACAAGAAGTGCATGGTCAACCAGCGTGAGATGCACTCGGACACCTTCAGCTTCCACAACTCACTGCGCGCGGTGCTTCGCGAGGACCCGGACATCATTCTGGTCGGCGAGCTGCGCGACCTCGAAACGATCGAAGCGGCCTTGACGTTGGCGGAGACGGGCCACCTGGTGTTCGGAACCCTGCACACCCGCAATGCGCCGGCCACGGTCGACCGCGTGATCGACGTGTTTCCCAGCGATCAGCAGGACCAGATCCGGGTGCTGCTGGGCAACACGCTCGAGGGAGTCATCTCGCAACAGCTCCTGCCCCGCCTGGGCGGGGGGCGCATGGCCGCGATCGAGATCATGATCGGCACGCCGGCGATCAAGAACCTCATCCGTGAAGGGAAGACCCATCAGATGTACTCCTCGATCGAGACGTCGTCGCAGCTCGGCATGCAGACGATGGACAAGTCGCTGGCGGACCTCTTTCGCAACGGCTTCGTCTCGTATGAGGAATGCCTGATGCGGGCGGTGGACAAGGAGACGTTCGCCCGGCTTGCCAAGGGCGGCTAGCCGTGTGCGATGAGAGCAAGCAGGTATCGACGGCCGGTCTACCTTAAGCCATGTACGGGAGCCGGCGACTCCTCGTCGGCCTGCGTTTTCCAGCCGTAGGGAACGTATCGGTTCTCGAAGCTGCCGTCGTCGAACAGGTCGATGAGGGCGTAGCCGTAGGTGCATTCGTAGTAGTCGCCGCCCCACCAGGCCCCGCAGACCGCGCCGTTGCAGAAGTAGGTGACGTCGTTCAGCACCACCTGGTCCACCAGGTGCTCGTGGCCGCTCACGCAAAGCTTGACGTTGGGGTGCTTTCTGAACAGGTCCTTGATGCGACGGGCGTCGATGTGGATCCAGGAGCCGGGGATCACCCAGTCCCCGGTCTTCTCGTTCTCGCCGTCGAAGAGGCTGCAGATCGCGAGGATGGGGATGTGGGTCACGACCATGATCGGCGTCCTCTTCGGCACGGCGGCGAGGTCGGACTGCAGCCACTCGAACTGCTCGTCGTCGAGCCTCGCCTTGTAGCCGTTGCCGACCCGGTACGTGCTGTCGAGGATCACAAAGTGCCAGCCGGCGCGGTCGAAGCTGCGATAGGGCCTTTCGAGCCCCAGAACGTCGAGGGCCCACTTCTTGCCGAAGCGCGGATCGCTCGCGTGCCTATCGCCATGACCCCAGCCCCAGACGTCATGGTTGCCGATCGTGTGTTCGACCGGGACCTCGGCGCTCTCCGTCAAAACTCGCGTAAAGACGTCCCACTGGGCCTTCGTGCGGTCGGCGTCAGCCGCGAAGGAGTCCATGATGAGATCGCCTCCGGTCAGGATGAAATCAGGCTTGTCCTTCTGCCCCTGCGCGTGCTCGATGGCGGCCTCCATGCCTTTCGGCGCGCCCTTTTCGGGCTGCACGTGGATATCCGTGAGGTGCGCGATACGAAGCGCCCTCTTCCGGGAGGGGCTCGCACCGGCGGCTCCGAGGCTTGGCAGCAGAATGCCGGAGGCGGAGGCGCCCAGAACCTGACGCCGGCTGATCTTGCCCATTCCTCATCTTAATCGATCCCTGAACCGCGCTCCTAGGGCCGGATATGCTGAGTCGATGTTGAGCTCGATGATCTTTCTGGCGACTCTGGCGGGACCTGCTCAGGTGGAGATAGCGTTCAAAGGCCATGGCGGCATCGAGCTGCCGGGCACGCTGCTGCTGCCCACCAGTGCGCAAAGGGCGCCGGCGGTTCTGCTGCTTCCCGGCAGCGGGCCGAGCGATCGGGATGGGAATCAGCCGCCCACGCTGATGACGGACCTGCTCAAGCAGCTTGCGGAGGCCCTGCAATCCAAGGGGATCGCCACTCTTCGCTTCGACAAGAGGGCCGCCCACACCAACGCTCGTCACTGGCCCAAGGACGAATCGAAGCTGGATGAGTTCTTTGCGTTCGAAGCGTTCGAAGCAGACGCGAAGGCGGCACTGGACTTTCTGCGCACGCACAAGTCGATCGACCCCCAGAGAGTGGGCATCGCGGGGCACAGCGAAGGTGGTCTCATTACGGCCAGCCTCGCCTCCAAGTACGGGAGCGACATCAAGGCGATCGCGCTGCTTGGCACGGCCGGGCGCAAGCTAGATGCGGTGCTAGTAGAGCAGGTGGACGCGATCTTGCTGCGGCAAAAGGCGAGCGCCGAGGTGCACAAGGGCTACATGGCTGAATTGCGACGCGCCATCGAGTATGTGGTCGCGCATGGCCGGGTGCCACAGGACGTGCCCCAAGGCTTAAGGGCTCTGTTCCCGCCCGGAGTTGGAAAGCTCCTACGTTCCTACTTCACCCTCGATCCGACCGAATTGCTGACGAAGTACAGCGGCAGCGCGCTGGTTCTGCAAGGCGAACTCGACGTCCAGATTTCAGGGGAACGCGACTTTCCCTTGCTGGTCCAGGCTCTCAAGAAGAGGCCGCGCGGTCACGTGGAAGGCGTTCTGGTGAAGGCAGCTTCCCACAACCTCAAGGCCGTTTCGGCGGCCACCGAGCCGGGCTTTACGGGCCCGGTCGTGCCGGAGGCGCTGGATAAGATCGTGGCTTTCCTCGTTGCCCAGCTTTAGCTAGGCGGTGTAGCAGAGCTCGCGCCGCTCCATCTTGAATCCGCCTTCGACCGGGACGAAGCAGTTGCACCAAGTCAACTCGCCGCCGTAGACGTGGAGCGTTACGCTCGGCTCGTCGAGAGCGTTCTCGATCGAGTGGTGGTCGAAAGGAGGAATCAGTGAGCCCGCCTCGCCGACCCCCGCGTAGATCGTGTTCTCCTCCTGAAAGCGCAGCACTTCGGCGTCCGGGGGCGTGGTCATCGAAAACGAGCGCACCCGGATCCGGCCCCGGTACACGCACTCCACGCACCAGAGGCCGCCGTGATCGTGCAAGAGCGTTCCCTGTCCCTGGTCCCACACCATCACCAAAACCGTATACCGGCCCTGAGGGTCCATGTGCAGAAGGCGCCTGGCGTACTTGTCGGGAGCCGGTCGCAGTAGTTCGGATGGAACGAAGTCGGCTCCCCCCTCACACACCTCGTGAAGGACGTTCTTGACGGCTTCGCAGCGAGTCCGGCATTCCGGATGCTCGACGGCCTCATCCAGTCGCCGGATCAACTCACTCACACTGGCAGTTTGAACCATGGGGCACCTCGTTGTGCGGGGGAATCATCCCTCATTGTATCGGACGAAACGGAAGACAGGCAGGGCGCGACAGTCGCAGGAACAAGCCGCAATCGCAGGCGTCGGTTAGGAAAGAGCAACCAAGACAAGAGGAGCCAGAAGATGAGAGTCAGCGAGATCATGACGGGCAACCCGGCCTACTGTATGCCCTTTACCAAGCTCGAAGACGTCGCCCGAATGATGGTGGAGAACGACTGCGGCGCGATTCCGGTGGTTGAGAGCGAGGAGACCAAGCGACCCGTGGGGGTGGTGACCGACCGGGACATCGCCGTCCGCACCGTTGCCATGGGCCTCAACCCGCTCGAGATGATGGCGGACGCGGTCATGTCGGCACCGGTTCAGACGGTAGAGCCCGACACGGACCTGCACGAGGCCTTGCGGGACCTGGAGGAGAACCAACTGCGTCGCCTGGTGGTCGTCGATCAGGACGGCTGTCTGTGCGGGATGGTCGCCCAGGCCGACATCGCCCGACACGACGAGAAGGAAGTGGGCGAGATGGTGCGCGAGGTTTCGGAACCAGGCGGCGGCGAGCAAGCGGCCTAACGAACCTGCAGAACTTTGCTGCGGGCGCTTCAAAGCGGCGCCCGCAGTCCGCTATAGTGAGCGTCGATGGACCGACGCGCGCTACTCCTTCTCGCCCTGCTGCCGTCTTCGCTGGCAGCCCAGCCCATCGACGAGGGCTACACCAAGAAGATCCGGGAGTACACAACCGAGCCGTTCTTCCTAACCGAGATGGTCGACCATCTCCCGGCGAGCCGGACTGTTCCAACGCCCGAAAAGATTCTCGGGCGCATCATTGGCACCCCGAACCACCTCCACTATGTGGACGAGATCCACGGCTACATGCGGGCCCTGGCCAAGGCCTCACCCCGGGTCATGACGATCGACATGGGCAAGAGCGAGGGCGGACGCGACATGCTGCTGGTCCTCGTGTCCGACGAAGCCAACCTGAAGAACCTGGCCAAGTACAAGCAGATGACGGCGCTGCTGGGAGACCCTCGGAAGCTCGTCCCGGTGGGAGGCACCGGCTTGCAGCCGCGGCCGGCGCCGTACAACCAGGCGGTGCTAGACGTGGCAGACGCCGCTGCGGAGAAGCTGATCAAGGAAGCCGTCCCCTTCTACTGGGCGACTGCCGGCATGCACTCGCCGGAGGCCGGTCCGCCCGAAATGGTGATGGAGCTCGCATACCGGCTGGCCGTCAGCGAAGCCCCGATGATCCAGGAGATCCGCAAGAACTCGATCGTGATGATCACGCCGGTGCTGGATCCCGATGGGCGCGATCGGTACGTCGACACCTATCTGTATCGCAAGAAGAACCCGGGCAAGCCGCCGATTCCCCTCATCTACTGGGGCCAGTACGTTGCGCACGATAACAATCGCGACGGAATGGCCATCTCGCTCCAGCTCAGCAAGAACGTGATGAAGACCTGGTTCGAGTTCATGCCCCAGGTGATGCACGACCTGCACGAATCGGTCCCCTACCTCTACATCTCGACGGGGACGGGGCCCTACAACCCGTGGCTCGATCCGATCACGATCGACGAATGGCATCTCCTTGCCTACAACGAGGTCAACGAGATGACCCGTCGGGGCGTGCCAGGCGTGTGGTCACACGGGTTCTATGACGGCTGGGCGCCCAACTACGCGTTCTATGCTGCCAACGGCCACAACGCGATCGGCCGCTTCTACGAGACCCAGGGCGGCATCGGCGCCGACACCCGAATCGTCAGCTCCGGGAACCGAGCCGAGCGAGCTTGGTTCCGGCCAAACCCGCCCTTCCCGCGCGTACGCTGGAGCCTCCGCAACAACACGAACCTGATGCAGAGCGGCGTGCTCCTTGGGCTGCACGAGGTGGCCCGCAACAAGGAGCGCTACCTGCGGAACTACTACCTGAAGTCGAAGCGGTCGGTCCTGAAGGCGCATACGGAAGGTCCTGCCGCCTACGTGTTGCCGCCCAGCCCGGGCCGCGAGTTCGAGCGCGCCAAGCTGCTGCTCATGCTCCAGCGGCAGGGAATCGAGCTGCATGAACTCGGTGCTGAGGCCGAGACCAAGGAGGGTAAGTTCGCAGTCGGAAGTGTCGTGATTCGGCTCGATCAACCCTACAGCCGGATGGCGGACATGCTCTTGGACAAGCAGTTCTATAGCCCCAGCGATCCGCGTCCGTACGACGACACTGGTTGGACGCTGGGACCTCTGTTCGACGTGCCGACTGTGCGGGTGAGGGACGTCACTTTGCTGCAGGCGCCCATGAACCCGTTCCGGCCGAGGGAGCCCGAGGGCGATCCCATTTGGACGCGCCCAGACGACCCTGTCTCCAGCGTGTCGAAGCGGTACCCTCGATTAGCGCTCGTTCACAACTGGACCAACACGCAGGATGAGGGCTGGTTCCGGCTGGGGTTGGAGGATGCGAAGTTTCCCTACCGGTACGTTTCGGTCCACGAGCTGCGGGACACGCCGAACCTTCGCGCCAAGTACGACGTCATCCTGCTGCCCCAGATGCGGGGCTCCGCCCAATCGATCGTCAACGGCATCCCGATGGTCGGAGAACCGATCCCGTGGAAGCCTCTCGAGGGCTTTAGGCATCTCGGCGGGCCGGACCAGACCGACGACATTCGCGGCGGGATCGAGTTGCAGGGCGTGCTGCACCTGCAGCGATTCCTGAACGAGGGAGGCCTCCTCATCTGCGCGGGCAACTCGGCCAGGATCCCCATCGACTACGGTCTCGTGAGCGGTGTGTCGATCAGCCAGCCCCAGAACCTGGTCGCGCCCGGGTCGGTTTACCTGGCCGAGAACCAAGCCAAAGAGAGCCCGGTGCTCAAGGGTTACGGCGATACGCTCGGCGTGTACTACTCGGCGAGCGGCGGCCCCATCCTC
>DATLGQ010000361.1:0-19815 GCA_035540435.1 Fimbriimonadaceae bacterium | reverse complement strand
CCCCCAGCACCCAGATCGTGGGCAGGCTCGATGAGACGGCAGCCGTCAAGAACCTGGACGTGGCATGGAAGGCCGACGCCAACACTCGGGCGGCCGCCGCGGAGGGAGGTCGAGCAGTTGCGCTGGCGGAGGGCCTGGAGGACATGCGGGCCGACAAGCTCCCCTCCGGGTAGCCGCAGGCTTTGACCTGCGCTTCGGTGACCCCGAGGCACCAACTCAAAGGCCCCCGCCGCTCGTCGCAGCGAAGGCCCCAGAGTTCCTTCCCAAAGGGGAAGCTTATTTGCGTCGGCGCTTGCGAGCCAGGCCCGCCATACCCGCCAGGAACGGCAGGAGCGCGGCAGGACCGGGGATCACGTTGACGCGGATGCTGTCGAGCGTGAAGTCCGCGGCCGTCGGGCTCTGGAACCTGAAGTCCACCCGCTGAACGTTCGACCAGTCGACACCGGCGAAGTTGCCAAACGCCACCGAATGCATGATGTTCGTTCCGTTGTTGATGTTGGCGCTATGGGTAGCGGTGCCGCCGCCGGTCACAACTGTGATCGTGAGGTTCACCTGGCTCCCAAGGCCAGCATCGATGAACGGGAAGAACAGGTCGAAGCTGTTCCCTAGCGAGAAGTTCCCGCCAAGGTTCGTGCCCGGGTTGAGCACGCCATCTTCGACTTCGCCATCGAAACCGTCGTACTGGAGCGTCAAAACTCCATTGGTCTCCGAGGCCTCATTGTAGAACTGGGCGCCGCCGCCCCCGATCACAACTTGCGCCGTCACCGACAAGGGGCCTGACAGGTATTGGACGAGCGCATCGCGCTGTCCACCCAGCATGGTCCCGTTCCGCACGGCTTCCGCCTGCGGGTTGACGCTGTTGGCTGTGATCGAGTAGGCCCCGCTCGTGAAATCGTCGATTACGATTGCTTGAGCGGAGATAGCAGCGCCGGCCAATGCAAACAGGCCGACTGCACGAGATACGATCTTCGTCATCTGCTTTCCTCTCCTTAACTTCCGGGCATTCATCCCGGTAGCCCGAGGGGCGTAGCGACCCCTACATGGCTTACTGGTAATTGACCTGGTAATTATACGCGGTGTTCCTCTTCATGAGTCAACCATTTGGAAAGAAAATGCGCGAGCGTGGCGCAGCAACCAGACTACAAGCGACGACCGACCAGGGGTCGAACGAACGGGAGCGGCCACCGGCGAGCGGCTTAGGCTGGAGACGACGGAGGGGACCAGGGCCTGGCGGTCGGTTTCGGGGCTACGGGCTACATGTTGGAGACAGGAGCCATGAGACGTGGCAAGAACGCCTACCTCGAGAACTCAGGCTGCAAACTCCCAACCTCCAAACTCGAAACGCCGACCTACAGCCCCGACTTTGCGAACGCGCGCTCCACGTCCACCTTCAGGTCATCGACATCCTCGAGGCCGACGTGGAATCGCACGAGGTACCGGGCTTCCGGCCAGTCCATGGGCTTCACTTCCATGGGCATCACCAGGCTTTCGAATCCGCCCCAGCTCACACCGATGCCAAACAGCTCCAGCGAGTCCACGAACCGCTTGATCTTCTCAGGCGACTGGTCCTTGGGCTGGAAGGAGAACAGGCCTGAAGAGCCGCGCATCTGTTTGCGGAAAAGCCCCCGCTGGGGATGCGTCGGCAGTCCCAGATGGAACACGCGCTCGACCTCCGGCCGATCCTCCAGCCATCCTGCCAGCTCGTTTGCTGCCGCCTCGTGAGCCTTCAGACGCACCTTCAAGGTTCGCAGACCGCGCAACAGGAGCCACGCGCCAAAGGGCGAGAGCAAGTTGCCGCAGTAGTTGATCTCATTGCGAACCATCCGGTCGATGCGCTCTTGGGAGCCACAGACCACGCCCGCCGTCACGTCGCTGTGGCCGGACAGGTACTTCGTGCCGCTATGCACGACGAGGTCGATACCGAGGGCCAGGGGGTTCTGGAACAAGGGCGTTGCCCAGGTGTTGTCGACCACGGTGGGAACGCCCTTCTCCCTCGCTCCGCGCGCAATCGTCTCCAAGTCCTGAAGGCGGAACACGAAGCTGCTCGGGCTTTCGAGGTAGATCAGCTTCGTCTCCGGCGTCACCGCATCGAGCACATCCTCATGGCAGCGCCCGTCCACGAACGTCGCCCGGACCCCAAACCGCGCGAGATACTCCGCAAGCAGCACGCGCACCGGGCTGTAGCAAGTGTCCGCGGCAACCACGTGCGCGCCCGATTCGACGCAGCTCATGATCGCCACGAAAATCGCGCCCATGCCGCCGCCGAAGACTTTGGCCGCCTCGGCTCCTTCCAGTTTCGCCAGCTTGCGCTCTACGAGATCCAGGGTCGGGTTGCCCAGCCGCGAGTAGTGGTAGGGCGGGCCTTGCGGCGTCTTGTGGTACGCCTCCAGGAACTCGTCGTAGGTGGGAAAGACGAACAGCGAGTTCTGGAAGATAGGCGGGATCACCGCCCCGTGCAGCTTCTCCTCCTCTCCGTAGTGTTGAAGCAGCGTGTCGGGCTTGAGCGGGTCGAAATCCATTTCCTATCTCTATTGTCGCCTATAGGGACGTTCGGAAGAGGGCGATGATGCTGCGGAATTCCCTAGCTGATCACAGCGGCTCCGCCCAGCGTTGCGTTCTTTGTTAAACTAAGCCCACAGCGGGCGGGTGTGCCCCTGGGGAGCAAGAATGGATTTGACGATCGACGCGCTGCTGCGCGATCTGGTGAGCCGCGAGGCGAGCGACCTGCACGTCAAGGCGGGTCAGCCGCCCGTGATGCGTATCCACGGCGACCTGAAACGCGCGGACGAATACGGCGTGATGAGCGAGGAGTTCACCCAGAACATGCTGCTGGGCATCCTCGCCGAGGACAGGAAGGAGAAGCTCGCGACCTTCAAGGAGCTCGACCTCTCCTACTTCGTCCCCGGCGTCGCCCGCTTCCGGGTCAACATGTTTTGGCAGCGCGGCAAGATCGGCGCCGTGTTCCGGGTCATTCCCTACACGATCCGAACGATCGACGATCTCATGATGCCCCAGGTGTGCAAGCGGCTCGCGCTGCTGGCACGCGGCCTCATCCTCGTCACCGGCCCCACCGGCTCCGGCAAATCGACCTCCCTGGCCGCGATGATCAATCACATCAACATGAGCCGCAAGTCGCACATCATGACGGTCGAGGATCCGATCGAGTACGTGCACGCGGACAAGAAGTCGATCATCAACCAGCGCGAGTTGGGCACGGACACCCACACCTTCGCGGATGCCCTCCGCCACGTGATGAGGCAGAACCCGGACGTGATTCTGGTCGGCGAGATGCGCGACCTGGAGACCATCCAACTCGCCATCACCGCCGCCGAGACGGGCCACCTCGTGCTCTCGACCCTCCACACCGTAGACGCGGCGCAGACGATCGACCGAATGGTCGATGTTTTCTCGCCCGAGCAGCAGGCCCAAATCCGCACCCAGCTCAGCGTCACGCTGCAGGCGGTCATCTCGCAGACGCTGCTACCCACTCGCGACGGGCAAGGCCGCGTCGCTGCCTTCGAGGTCATGGTCGCCACACCCGCTATTCGGACCCTCATCCGGGAGGGGAAGACGCACCAGCTCTACCTCGACATCCAGACTGGCGGCGAGATGGGCATGCAGACGCTCGACGGCTGCCTCCTCGGCCTACTGAGGGAAGGCAAGATCGACTACGAGCACGCGCTCGCCAAGTGCTCGAACCCCCAAGACTTCCAGAAGCGGGCGATGACCCAAGGACTGGTGGAGGTGGCGCATGCTGCGAATTGAGGATCTTCTCGTCCGATGTGTGGAGTTGCAGGGCTCGGACCTGCACTTCAAATGCGACACCGGCCGCGCCTACGTGCGTATCCATGGCGACCTGGTGGACCTTGAGGATGTGCCGCAGTTCGGCCACGACGAGTTTCGCCAGGCTCTCTATCGCATGCTGCGCCCCGAGCAGGTGAAGCGGTTCGAGGACGAGCTCGAGCTCGACTTCGCGCTGGAAATCAAGGGCGTCGCCAGGTTCCGCGGCAACGCCTATCAGCAGCGAAGCCATGTGCAGGCGGCGTTCCGGGTGATCCCCTATCACATCCAGTCGATGGAGGACCTGCTCCTACCCGCAGCTTGCTATGACTTCATCGAGCGCCCACGCGGCCTGGTGCTGGTCACCGGGCCCGCCGGCTCGGGCAAGTCCACCAGCCAGGCGGCGATGATCGACCGCATCAATCGCAGCCATGCCACCCATATCGTCACGGTAGAAGATCCTGTCGAGTTCGTGCACGACGACCACGTGGCCTTGATCAACCAGCGCGAGCTGGACGTGGACACCAACTCCTTTGCCAACGCCCTCAAGTACGTCCTTCGGCAGGACCCGGACGTGATCCTGGTGGGCGAGATGCGCGACCTGGAGACGATCCACCTGGCCATCACCGCCGCCGAAACAGGGCACCTTGTGTTCGGGACGCTGCACACGGTGGATGCCGTCCAGACGGTCGACCGCATCATCGACGTCTTCCCGACCCACACCCAGCAGCAGATTCGCATGCAGCTATCGGTGAACCTGGTCGGGGTGCTTTCCCAAACCCTGATCCGGCGAAAGGACGGGCGTGGCCGAGCCGCCGCGTTCGAGGTGCTGGTCGCCACCGGCGCCGTCCGCAACCTGATCCGCGAGAACAAGAGCTACCAGATCGGGTCCTTGATCCAGACGGGCGCCAAGCAGAAGATGCACACCCTGGATCAGTCGCTGACGAATCTGGTCGTCAAGGGGCTGGTGTCTTTCGAGGAGGCGCGATCGAAGGCCAAGGACCCATTCGAGTTCGAGCGGCTGGTCAAGCTGGCACAAGGCGCTGAGGGCGCGCCGCCCGTGGATATGGGCAACGGCTCCCCTGCGCCCCCTGAGAGACCGGCCGGACCCGCGACCGGCGCCTCTCGAATCGCCGCCCGCGAAGCGTTCAAGAAGGAATAGGCGCCGCCGGGTCACAATCATGGGGCCGCCGCACGTTCGGCGGCTCCGTTCACGCTCATGGACCCCGCCCTCTTTCAGGAAAACGAAAGGCTGAGCCCGGCATCGGACGAGCGCAAGTACCTCGAGGTCGGGCCCCTCGACCTTGAGGCGGGTGGACACCTGCCCAGCGTCACGGTCGCCTACGAGACCTGGGGATCCCTGAGCCCCGCCAAGGACAACGCCATCCTCATCTGCCATGCCCTCAGCGGCGACTCCCACGCAATCGGCTGGTGGGAGCGTCTGATCGGTCCTGGCAAGGCCATCGATACCGATCGCTACTTCGTGATCGGTACCAACTCGCTTGGTGGATGCCGCGGAACGACCGGTCCAGCGAGCCTGGCGGACGACGGCCGGCCCTATCAGGGCCGCTTCCCGATCATCACGGTGCGGGACATGGTGGATGTGCAACAGCGCCTGGTACGCGAGCTTGGAATCGAGGTCTTGCTCGGCGTGGCGGGCGGCAGCATGGGTGGCATGCAGGCGCTCGAGTGGACCCTCCGCTCGCCGGGCCGGGTACGCAAGGCGTTTGTGACCGCCTCCTGCGCGGCCCATTCGGCGATGCAGATCGGCTTTAACGAGACGGGCCGCCAAGCGGTCATGCGCGATCCCAAGTGGAACGAGGGCTTTTATGATCCGCTCGACCCGCCGGCCGGTGGCCTTGCCGTCGCGCGCATGCTGGGCCACCTCTCGTTTCTGAGCGAGGCCGCCTTTGCCGCGAAGTTCGGCCGCCGCCTGCAGGACAAGCCAAGCTTCGACTACACATTCGACACCGAGTTCCAGGTCGAGAGCTACCTGCGCTACCAGGGGCGCAAGTTCGTCGATCGCTTCGACGCCAACAGCTTCTTGTACTTGACCCGCGCGATCGACTACTACGAGACGACTTCGCTGGATGGTTCCGAGTCTGAGTACCTGTTCGTCAGCTTCAACAGCGACTGGCTCTATCCCTCACACCAGAGCCGCGAGCTGCACGAGATGGCGCTCGCGGCGGGCTGCATGAGCGAATGGCACGACATCGATCTGCCCTACGGCCACGACGCTTTCTTGCTGGATGGTAAGCACCAGGGGAAGCTGGTAGCCGAGTTCCTGGGGAACTCTTAGGCAACGGGGGACACTGACGGCAACTCCAACGCTCTAACGCTCTAACGCTCCAACAAGCTACTTCCCCGCCGAACGCCCGAACATACGCAGGACGCTGATCACGTCCGAAAAGCTCGAAATCTTGTTCATCACGAACGCGAGCTGTTGGGTGTCGGCCACATCGATCGACACATCGATCTCGGCGGTGTGGTTCGGCAGGGTGCGGATCTTGGCCGCGGACACGTTCGTCTTCGACTCGCCAAAGATGGTGCTGATGTCCATCAGGAGCCCCTGCCGGTTCACCGACACGATCTTCAGGTCCACGTTGTATTGGCTCCCATCCGACGGCCATTGGGGATGGCAGAGGCGGTCCGGCTCGGTCTGCATGTAATGCTGAGCGTTCGGGCAGACCCGGCGGTGGATCATGATGCCCCGCCCGCGCGTCACGTAGCCTACGACGTCGTCCCCTGGGATTGGCGCGCAGCATTTGCCTCGGCGCACCATCAGGTTGTCGATGCCGCCCAAAGTCAGGGTGAGCTTCCCTTCCTTCGTGCGCGAGGTCTGGATCTGATCCGCGCCTGAGGGCTGCTCGGTCGTCGTCCCCCGCTGCTTGTTAACGACGCTTTGCACCGAGAGCAGGCCGGTGCCGATCTTGGCCAGCAGGTCTTGGGCATTTTCGCAGCCGTCGAACGACTTGGCCAGTTCGTTCAGCCGCTCCTCGCCAATGAACTCCTTGGGTTCCAGTCCCTGGCCGCGCAGTTCCTTCTCCAGCGCCTCGCGGCCCCGTAGGGCGTCCTCCGTCTTGCTTTGCTTGCGGAAGTAGGCCCGGATCTTCGAGCGGGCGTGGGCCGACTTGATGAACTCGAGCCAGTCCAGGCTTGGTTGCGCGTTGGAGCGCGTGATCAGCTCGACCACGTCGCCGTTCTTGAGCTTCGTGCTCAGCGGCACCATGACCCCGTTGACCTTAGCCCCCACCACCGTCATGCCGAGTTGGGTGTGCACCCGGAACGCGAAGTCGATGGGCGTACTGTCCTTCGGCAGATCGAGCACGTCGCCTTTCGGCGTGAAGACGAACACCTGCTCGCTGAAGAGGTCGGTGGAGAGGCTTCGCAGGAAGTCGCTGCTCGAGGTGGCGTCGGTCGACCAGTCGAAGAGCTGCTGCCGCAACTTCGAGAGGCGCACTGCCTCATCGACCGATGCTTTGCCCTCCTTGTAAGTCCAATGCGCGGCGATCCCGTGCTCAGCGATCTCGTGCATCAGGCGGGTGCGGATCTGCACCTCGAGCGGCTCGCCTCCTGGTCCCACGACCTTCGTGTGCAGCGACTGGTAGCCGTTGGGCTTAGGCTTGGCAATGTAGTCGTAAAAGAGGCCGGGAATCGGCATCCACAGGTCATGCACCACGCCAAGGGCGAGGTAGCAGTCGGCCGTCTCCTCGACGATGATCCTCAGGGCCAGCAAGTCATAGATCTGCTCGAACTCCAGGCCCTGCTTCACCATCTTGTTAAAGATCGAGTAAAGGTGTTTGGGCCGGCCGTGCACCTCCACGTTCTTGAGGCCGCGCTCCTTGAGGCGCTCACGGATGGCGACCGTCGCCTCGTGCGTCTCCTTTTCTCGGTCTCGGCGGCTCTTGGCGACCAGCTCGCTCACCTGCTGGAATTCGGAAGGATGAAGATGCTTGAAGGCGAGGTCTTCGAGCTGCCACTTGATCTGCCAGATGCCGAGGCGAGCTGCCAGAGGCGCGTAAATGTCCAGCGTCTCGTTGGCAATGCGGGTTCGGCGGTCGGCCTGCAGCGACTCGAGTGTCATCATGTTGTGCAGCCGGTCCGCCAGCTTGATGACCATGACCCGGAAGTCCCGGGCCATCGCGAGCAGCATCTTGCGAAGGCTCTCTCCCGCGCGCGCGATCTCGGCGGCGGCTCGCTGGCGGGCCGTGCTCTCCTCGATCGGCTTGAACTTGAGCTTCGTCACCCCTTCGACCAACGTCGCCACGTCGTCTCCGAACTGCTGGGCGATGGACTCGGTCGTGACCTCGGCGCAGTCTTCGAGGACGTCGTGCAGCAGGGCGGCAACGATCGTGTCCTCATCCATGTGGAGGCCGGCCAAGATGCGCGCTACCGCGAGGGGGTGGGTGATGTAGGGTTCGCCTGAAGTCCGCGTCTGGGTTTGGTGGGCGCGCTCGGCAACGTAGTAGGCGTAGCGGATCTTCCGCAGGTTCGCGCCCGGCCTGCTTTCCTGAACAAGGTCGAGAAGCTCGCGAAGGTCCTCAGGCTCGTGCCAGTCTTTGCTGATCTCGTAGGCGGCGACCATGTAGCTCGTTGCCCTGGGCCACATTGCCTGATTGCCTTCCAATCGCGGGGCTGTGCGTATGGGCAGTATATCGGTTTCTACGTCTGAGCCTTAGATGGTGAGCGGCGGAGCTCTTAACCCTTTAGAAGCACTCAGAAGACGCGTCGGCGGATGACGAGAAGTTCATCCAGCCGCGTCGCCGCGCGCACGGCGCAACTCCTTGACCAACTCGTTCTGCGTCACCGTCATCGTGATGTCGCTGCGGGTTCGCTCGATTACGGCCCGCAAAGCGTCGCAGGTCCGGCGCAGCCCCCCCGTCATGGAGTCCGCGAAGTCGAAGGTGATGAGGTCGTCGTAGATCGTTTCCATCTGCACCAGGATTCGCTCTGCTTCAGACACCCTGCCGTGCCGCATCTCGTCCAGCGCGAAGCGCCGCACCTCGGAGGCCGCCTCGCCCATGCCATTCAGGTAGCTCATGATCATGACCCCCAGGTCCTTGGGCTGGGGGAAGGGCTCGCCGTGCACGATCGAGAGGACGGCCGCCGCCTCCACCATCTCCTTCTCAGCATCATGAAGGTAGCCGGCATAGTAGAGTTCGCCATGTGGCGAGAGCGCCTGGCGCGCCTCGTTCGCCAGAGCCTTCGCCTCTTCCAGCAGCCTCCGCGCCTCTTCGAACTGGTGCCGGTGCACGTGGCGGATGCACCTGGCCGAAGTCTGGATCAGCTTCCGGCAGCGGCTGAGGCCCGATTCGCGAGCGTCATGCATCGCCTGCGCCTGACCCTTGAGGTCGTTCACGATAGAATCCCAGTTGGTCATTTGATCGCTCCGCGGTCCCTTAGACTCACGTACTTGTCCTGACCGATGATCACGTGGTCGAGCACCGGGATGTCGAGAAGCTTGCCGATCTCGACCAGTCGTTCGGTCACGTCGAGATCTTCAGGACTCGGTGTGGGATCGCCGCTGGGATGGTTATGAGCGACGATCACGCTGCAGGCCCCTTCTCGAATGGCCTCACGAAAGACTTCCCGTGGCCCCACGAGCGAGGCGGTGAGCGTGCCGATGTGGATGGTGGACCTTCGAAGGATGTTCATCTTCGCGTCGAGGAAGAAGGCTACGAAGTGCTCGCGCTGCTCGTACCGCAGATTGCGAAGCTGCCGCGCGACCTCTTCGGCCGTCGCGATCTCGTCGCGCTCCCCAAGCTTTGCGGTGCCCGATCTGCGGCCCAGCTCGATGAGTGCCTGGCTTCTGAGGATCTCGAAAGGCTCCAAGCCGAAAGCTTCACGGATGTCGGCAGCGCTCAGATCGGCGAATTCATGAGCGACTACTCGTTCGGCGAGCGTCCTCGCATCCCGCTCGTTGCCGTCGACGTCGCTCTCGCGTCGCGAAAACCCCACCGCTAACAGGTCGACCGGCGCCGCCGATCGCACTCCAAGGCTGCGCACTCGGTCCAGACATGAATTGGACACCGTGGAAGTTTAACAGAGCGGCCGGCTTAGCGCACGTGGCTCGGACGGTAACCTGAGCGACATGAAGATCAGGTTGGGCCACAGCCCCGACAGCGACGACGCGTTTATGTTCTGGGGGCTGGCCTCAGGAGAGGTGAAGAGCGACTTCGAGTTCGAGCACATACTCCGCGATATCCAGACGCTCAACGAGTGGGCGATGGAGGGCAAGCTCGAGAGCTCCGCGGTATCGGTCCACGCCTTCGCCTATGTCGCCGACAAGTACGCTCTGTTAAGACACGGAGCATCGTTCGGAGACGACTATGGCCCGATGATCGTGTCCAAGCGCCAACTGACCAAGGAGGAGCTTCAAGAGACGGTGATAGCGGTGCCTGGGAAGCTCACCAGCGCGTTCCTCATGCTCAACATCTACTTCGACAACCGCTTCGCTCCTGCCCCCGTAGGAGCGTCCCCCCAAGAGGATTGTGAGGAGCCGACGCACCCGCCGGGCGTCTCGACCCTGGAGCGCGAGCCGGTGCGACCGAAGTTCGAGGTTGTGCCGTTCGACGAGATCATTCCCGCGATCCAGTCGGGTCGTTTCGAGGCGGGGCTCATCATCCACGAGGGCCAGCTCACCTATGAGCGAGAAGGGCTGCACTTGGTCGAGGACCTGGGCGTGTACTGGAAAGAGATGACCGGCCTGCCACTGCCGCTCGGGGTGAACGTCGTGCGCAAGGATCTGGGTGCGGTTGCCGTCAAGGAGATCAGCCGTTGCATGCGTGAGAGCATCTCGGCTGGCCTGAACAACCGGGACAAGGCGCTCCAGTACGCGCTCCAGTTCGCCAGGGGGATGGACACCGAGACATCCGACGAGTTCGTCGGGATGTACGTCAACGAGCGAACACTCGACATGGGAGACGAGGGCGTCGAAGCCATCCGGCTCTTCCTGAGGAAGGGATCCGAGATCGGCCTCGTGCCCTCGGTGCACGTCGACGTCGTGGACTAGCGCTCTTCGCGCACCAGCACCCAGACCGTCTGCTCGACCACTTGCTCGCCCATGGTGGCCTTGAAGACGAGCGGATAGGGCCCCACTGCGTGAGGCGGAACGACCAGTTCGAGCACCCGACGCACGCTGCCTCGTGGGCTGGTGATGATGAATCGCTTGTCGACCCCCTTTCTGGCCTCCCATCCGGGCGGCAAGTCGAGCGTCACCTCCCCGTCCAGCCGTTTGGGGACGTTCGATCGGAGGTAGCTCGTGACCTTCAGCACTTGCGGCTCCTCGCTGGTACGGAGGTTCGTGATCGGGACGATGTCGAAATCGAGGATGGGCGCGATCCGAAAGCTGGTTTGCCCGGCGATTGCGTCGCCCTCCAAAGTAGTCAAGGTGCCCCGCAGGAGCCTCCATCCAAGATCCGCGCCGCCGGCAATGCGAGTATCGTAGTCGACGAAGGCCCGCTTCTTCGAATCAAAGGCTGGGAACGGGCGAGTGATGGACGCCGCCTCGTCCCGGGCGAGACCCTCGGCCCGAAGCTCGATCTTGCGTGGAGCCTCATCTTCGGTGGCGGTCCAGGTGTACCGAATCCGGATCTCCTCGTTGGGTGCGACTGACTTGGTCTTGAGCTCTGGCTTCCACCGAAGCATCGGCAGCTTGTCGGTGGCACGAAGGTAATCGAGACTCGCGGGGGCGAGAGCTCGCGGCAGGTAAGGCTCCAACTCGGGAAGTCCTTCCTCCACGAGGTCTACCCGCAGGCCGAACTTCCCGATCGGTCCAACCGGCAACGCGAAGTATCCCGGATCCACCAGGGTCGCTTCGACCACCCAGTAGTCCCCTCGTGGCGAGGCGGCGACCCTACTGGCATCCAGGAACCGAGGCAGTTCGAACCAAGCGGGCCCCTCTGCGCGGGTGGCGTCAAGAAACCGCGCTGTCAGGGACGGCTCCCGCCCTCGCAGAGCAAGACGCACCTCCAGGTTGTCGCGCCCCTTGAGCCAACCGTCGCCCCGGATGTCGAAACTCCCGAGCACCTCTTGACCGGCGGGCAGCACCGCTGCCAAATGGAGCTTTCCCGGCTCCCATTGGAAGTACGTCTTGCCGGAACCCGAGGTACCAAGCTCGTCCCATTCCTCGGGCTCCAGAACGCCGTCGATGCGGGGCGAAACCGCCAGACGCACCAGATTCGGCACGGTCGGAGGCACGCTCAGCTCCGGTCCTGCGAGTCCGAGACACAACGATCCAAGGAGAGCTAAGGCTGGCATGTCCTAGAGACGGTCAGGCGCATCCGGACGATGCGGACGGTAGGGGAACGTGGTTTTCACGGGCAGCGCACTATAATGGACTTGATTTACCCGTAGATCATGCTGCGTCTATCGCTGTGCATGAAGGAGGTTTCCCTTGTCCCCATCGCAATCATCTCCTGACGCATCCAACTCCGAATCAACAGGGCAGGCCCCGGCCAACTCGCTAGGGCAAGCAGCCGGCCGCCTCGGGATGGATTTCGGGACCGCCGTCGAGCCTTGGCATCTGGATGACCCCGACCTGGAGCCGATCATGCGGGCCGAGTTCTCCGTCATCGAAGCCGAGAACTCGATGAAGTTCGGCCCAATCCATCCGCGTGAAGGTGCGGCGCTCGAGGCTTTCGACTTCGAGGGGCCAGACCGCCTGGCAAACTTCGCCAGAAACAACGGCATGAAGCTGCGGGGGCACACCCTCGTATGGCACCAGCAGAACCCTGCTTGGCTGACCACCGGAAGGTTGACCGCCGAACAGCTCGCGAAGACGATGGAGGAGCACATCGAGGTCGTGGCCGGGCGATTTCGAGACACAATCTATGCCTGGGACGTGGTAAACGAGGCTTTCAACGACGACGGCACGATGCGCTCCACGATCTGGTACGACCAGCCCGGCATAGGGATGGCCGGTCAAGGCACCGCCTATCTGGAACGAGCCTTTCGCTTGGCTCGGCAGGCCGACCCGAAGGCGCTGCTGTTCTACAACGATTACGATGCCGAAATGTTGGGAGCCAAGTCGGACGCGATCTACGCGATGTGCAGGGACTTTCGGGACCGGGGAATTCCCCTCGACGGCATCGGCTTCCAGGGTCACCTGATCATGCAGATGAACACGGGCGAAGCGCTGGATTCGGTCCAGGCGAACTTCGAGCGCTTTGCGAATCTGGGTCTCGTCATCCACGTCACCGAGCTCGATATCCGGCTTTCCTCCGGCACACCGGAGGCCTTCGCCGAGCAGGCCGACTTCTATCGTAAGTTCGTCGAGTTGTGCCGTCGTCAGGACGCGGTGAAGCTCATCCAGATGTGGGGTATCTCGGACCGAGACTCTTGGATCCCCGGCTGGTTCGAGGGATTCGGCTGGCCGCTCCTGTGGGACTCGAAGATGAAGAAGAAGCCAGCCTACTTTGCGGTGCTCGAGGCGCTGCGAAGCACCCTCAGCTCGGCTCCTTCAAGCCGGGGGCGCAGCGATGCGGGAAGCACAGCGGATTCAGCGTAACAAGCGCGAGAAGATGATTCCGGGGATGCGACTGGCCCCGCGCCGCTAGGGGGGCCCACGTCTCCGGCGTCGGATCACCAGCGCCGCAAGGCCCAGCAACATTGCGCCGGTACCGGGCTCCGGCACCGGGCTTGCAAGGTAGGCGTGGTACTGCCCGTTCAGGGAGCCGATTCCGACGATCTGTCCGGCGTCGTTGACGGCTGTCGCAGATTGGAGGTGCCAAGAGGCCGAGTCTTCGGCAAGCAGCGAGTTGAGGTCCAACATGCCCCCAGCCAAAGTCCAGACAAATGCGGCGCCGGCGGTTTCCGAATAAGCGTGACCCACAGCGACTCCGGTGTTGTTCAGCGCGTTAGCGTAGCTTTGCGGCAATCCTGGCAGGCTGCCCATGAGTTGCATTCCTGAGCCAGCGGTCCAGTAGAGGGCCTGATCCCCGGCTGTTCCGTTGCCATATCCAACCACAAGGCCGTTGTCATTTACGGCGTAGCCGTAGGTTGCGCCCTGCCCCGGCAGACGCCCCAAACCGACCATTCCTCCGCCGGGAGTCCATAGGAAGCCCTGGGGTCCATCCGAGCTTTCACTGAATCCGACCACTTGCCCGTACGAGTTGATGCCGAACGCCGCGCTTTGGTTGCCGCCGGCCAAGGCGCCGAGGCTCTCCATTCCCGCACTCGGTGTCCAGAGGAAAGCGCGGTAACCGGCACTGCTGTAACTTTCACCGACGATCCAGCCGTCGTCATTGACTGCGGCTGCCCAGCTGCCCCGACCGGCAGCCCCGCCACCTGGGAGCGTCCCGAGGCTCTCCATTCCCCCTGCCTGCGTCCAGCGAAACGCACGCTCTGCGCTCTGGCCTACCACAACATTGGCATTGTTGAGTCCAGTGCCCCAGCTCCCGCCAGCGCCCAGCGAGCCGATGGGCGCCCATCCCGGCCACACGTGAGCCATGCCACCCTGATTGATCACAACCACTCCATTAGCATTGATGGCGACGGGCCCATCGCCCGGCGCGACGGGGCCGAGATCGGTGACGAGGTAGGTCTGGGAACGCGCGATGGCGCTAAGGCCCCACACGCCCAAGAATAGGATTTTGACATTCTGGGTTTTCATGGCTTCCCTGAAGGTTCAATCGCCGGAGGGGCTGATTCAGCCCCTCGGCGGCGATCATCGCTATTGCCTTCGCATCGGCAGGCAAGGGTCGTTAATACTGGAGGTGAGGTTGGTGACTTTGCCCCCGGCCACCGGCACCTTCACCACGTCGCGGCGGACGAGGGTGCTGTAGAGATCGTTCTTGCTGATCCGCTCGCCGTAGACGACCCACGCGCCATCGTCGGACCAACTGGGGTTCTCGATGTAGGCCCTCTCGGTTGTCTTGGCGGTGAGGGTTGCGAGCACTTTGAGACCGGCGCCGTTCGAGCCCATCACACAAAGCTCCTGCCCTTTGCTACCGAAGCGATAGAAGGCGATCTTGTCTGTTGAGCCCCACGCCGGATATACCGCGGTGGGACTACCGGAGTAAACGACGCGCAGGCCCCCGCTGCCCGCGATCCACAGCCGATTGTCTTGCCAGCGGCTGAAGACGATCGCGTCGCCGGAGGGGCTCCAGCTTGAATTGAAGCAATCTGGGTAAGGATCGTCCACCGATCCGTAAGCAGGAGTTCCGATGCGCAGCACGGGCGGGTGCGCTCCCACGATGTTGCCTCCGCCGTCGAAGAGCAGCGCGACCGAGTACACGCCGACCTCGACCACCTGCCCATTGACCCACCTCCGGCCGAGGAAGGAAACGGCGCTGTCGCCGGGCATCCACTGGATCCAGGCTCCAAGGTCAAGCTCGACACCGCCGTCGCCATCCGTGAAGATGGTCGCCTGCCGCCCGTCCTCGGCGGTCACGATAAACTGCGGGTACATCGTGTCCCAAGTGGTGGTGAACCACCTCTGGCCACCGTGCAACCGATAGCTAGGACGCACTTTGAACTCGGCTGGGCACAGCAAAGCGTTGCCCGATCCATCCAGACCCATCTTCCAGACGCCGCCCGACCGGTAGTAAAAGATCGGGCTCGTCGACTGCAGCTTGGCGCCTGGCGCGGCCGCTCCCGCGCTCGAAATCGTGATGGCCGCTCCAATCAGAAGCAGCGCAAGCCCTCTAATCATTCATATCCTCCGCGGGCGCATGCCGCGCCCATGCATGTTCAATCGCCGTTCACCAGAAAACCCCTGCGCGCATGCTGCAGGCGCGTCTGATCAGCCAACCGGCAACTCAGCGCCACCCCTTAGGGGTGCAGCGTGCGGCATCGTCACCAGTGAGGTTCACGGCGGTGCCGGCGGCGGACGGAATGAGCATCCCGTCGGACCATGCGCCGCTTGTGCCGCCGCTGCCGGTGTAGGCGTGGGCCAGGAACCCGCCGTCAGTGGACCAGAGTCGGCTGAAGACGTTCTGTCCTCGCTGCCGGAGTTCTTCACGGTGATCAGCGGGGCCACGCCCGTGCCGCCGGAGCTCGCCGTCTTCGGCGACTTGGCCTCGACCTGACGGGCTGAACGCCGCGATGGAAGAGGGGCCAGCGCTGCCAGTGCGATGGCGAACGTCTTCGTGTTTATCCTCCGTTTACTTCCATCGCCATGCACGAGAAACCCCGCGGAGCCTTGGCGGGGTTCTTCTTGTGACGAGCCACTAGCGAAGGACGTGCGGGCTCCAGTCGGGCGACTTGAAGTCCTTTGGGATGCCTCAGCAGACGTTGTGCATGGCCGGTGCCGTCGGCGCCGATCGTGTACACGTGGGAGTAGAGCTCTTCTTCCTGTCGCTGGATGCCACGAACGCAAGCCGGTCACCTGCGCAAGAAAACCCAAAGCTATGGCTGCCGACTAAGGTCTCTGGAACGAGTTCTTCGCCCTCGAACTCGATGCGCACCGCCCCGTTACCCGGGACGTAGAGACGCCCTAGCACAACACCGCCACCCGCACGATCCCAGGCCACTCGCTGGCCTCATACGCGTATATCTCGAATCCTCCTCCAAGGGCGCCAGAGGCGCCTACCTTGGAGCTTCAATTCGCTAGGCTTGCCAAAAACCCCTCACCCGCCGAGGCGCTTAAGCGCCATAGTTGCTTCAAGGTGATGAGGATAGGCAATCAACGCTTTGCGATAAGCGTCCTCGGCTGCCGACATCTGTCCCTGCCGCTCCCTAATGACTCCGAGCAGGTACCAGGCATCGGCGCTATCGCGCGGAACGAACCAGCCGCCTTGGCCAAGAACGGCGTTGATCATCTCGTCCGCTTGCGATACCGATCCTTCAGCTAAGAGAACCCACGCGATCGAAGTCTTCACTTGCGGCTCGAAATGCAAGAGGCGATGCGCACGATCTGCATAGCGACGCGCTTCCTTTACCCGGCCAAGTAGGACGAGAACCCTCGCGTGATGCAGAGCGTACTGGGCGTTTGCGATGGCGAGCTCAGCGGCCTTCCCGGAGTAGAGAGCGGCCTCACGCAGTTGGCCCTTGTCCCTCAGCACCATCGCGAGGTGGTAGTAGGGATTGGGCAGGTCAGGCGTTGCCCGAACAGCCCTATGCAGAAACTGCTCAGCCTCTTCGAATCGCCCGTGGATTCGGAGGAAGAAGCCAAGATTGTTGAGCGCGTAGGTGAAGCTGGGGTTGACCTCGATGGCTTCCCTCCACAGGCGTTCACCTTCTGCCGGATCTCTGCCCCACGCCAGCAAGTTGGCCAACTCGTACAGCACGTCCGCACGTGCGGAACCTCGTTCGACCTCCAGCAGATCCCGCCAGACCTTTATGGCCTCTTCATAGCGGCCCAGGAAGCCCAACGCGATCGCTCTGCGGCGAACATGCCCCTGATCTCGTGGGTCCAAAGCGACCGCGCGCTCCGCAGCGGAAAGGGAGCCCGCAAAGTCTCCCCTCAGGGCCAGGCACTCGCTCCACCGGTCCCAAAGCTCGCAGCGATTGAACCGCTCGAGCGCTTGTGAGGCCACCTCTGCCGCGCGCTGATGCTCGCCATGAAACGCGAGCGCAAGCAGCAAGTTCCGAGCCCCCATTGGCCCATGATCGAGCCGGAACGCCACCTCCAGTTCCTCGATCGCTCGATGTGCATTGCCGATCATGAGCAGCGCCATGCCAAGGGCATTCCTGTACACCGGCTCAAGCGGATCGAACTCGACGCTCATCTTGTGCGACCGTATGGCGGAGCCGTACTGATCGTTCAGTTCGTACAGCAGCCCCAGGCTGTGGTGGATTGGCGCCGATGGCGTGGTCGCCACCATTTCCTCGAAAGCGCGAATGGCCCTTCGTCGATCGGCGTAAAGGCCCTCCCACGTCGCTGAGTAGAACCGCCTCCTCATGTGGGCCGGCATCCGCATCGGAGCTGCCACTCGCAGCTCGATCTGCTCAAGCTCGGCACTTAGGAGATTCGCTTCCCGCTGGAGGAGAAGCTGCAGAGGACCCTCGGGCGGAATCGCCGCAGCATCCTGTACCCTCCGCCCATTGATCGATATGAGCGAGTCGCCGGTTTGAAGCCCCAGCTCGCGATCGGCGCGGGAGCCCGGTTGCACCACTAGTCGATAAGTTCCGTCAGGCTCCTGCTCAAGATGGACTCCGGCTTTTGCGAGTGATCGAGCCAAAGGGTGAAGCGACTCGCTAGCGTTAGATTCCAGCCTGCCGCCAATGATCACTTGCCTGCGTTGGTACACCCCTACCTCCCTCATCTGTGCCATTCGCTTTGGCTCAGAGGGAAGTGAGTGTTCATCGGCGATGCTCTCCCGCATTGCCTCCACGACCACCGTCCCATGCTTGTTCCCGAACTCGACGCGGCCCTCCACCACGCGAAGGGTTGTGCGGATGCCTTTGGGATCGAGCTCGAGGTTAAAGGAGGTTCCCAACACTCGCGCCGTTGCAGGCTGGGTCTCAATCTCAAAGGGAGCGCTGGATGGTGTCACGATGGCAGCGATCACGCCCGAAATCTGCCTTACCCTCGGCGGTCGAGGTGGAACCTCCCCTTCGATCGGAGGAATCTCCAACGCCGTATTGAAGTCCATTCGGAGCGTTGTCCCGTCCTCGAAGCGCACCACCGCTTTGTCGATGTCCCCGGTTTCGATTCGGGAGCCGTACTGGATCACCGTCCCCGGCTTCGCTATCGCCGGTTCCTTCGCCCCCGGCGCGTAGATCAGCACGTCGCCCATTGTCGAGGTGAGCGAGCCGGCAGCCACTAGCGGCGCTGGCGGAACGGCGGTGCCCTCTGGGCTGCGCGGTCGCGTTTCGCGTCTCTCGGCAACTTGCGGGCGACGTGGCCGCTCGTGCCGCTCGATTTTGACCGCGGGGTCTTCTGGCTGCGGGCCGTCCGGAACCAATCGCTCGTTGCCCTTCGGCGCGGGCTGATCCTTCACCAAGACTTGCGGCTGCGGCGGGCGCCAAAGAGCGATTACGGCGAGCAGCAGGAGCCCGGCGGCGAGCGCGAACGCATAAGCCGGACGCCAGCGCGTGTTCGAAGCCGAACGGCGCAGCTTCATGTGACCATTGAAATCCGGCGCCTCGACCGGCGCCGATTCGAGGAGAAGGGCAATCGTTGCGTCGATGAACTCTCCCGACGGCTCGACCGCGTATCGGGCTTGCAGCATCTGGGGCAGGCGCTCTTCGAACGCCGCCTCGCAGGTTGGCAGCGCCGACCCGCTCTGGGCCTGCGCGGCCTCGGCCATGACTTGGCTGATCAGCTCTCGCAGCTCGTTCCTGTCCATCACATCAGCCGCCTTGCGCCTTCTTCGCGGCACTTCTTTTTCGCCCGGGTCAAGAGGGCCTCGACGCCCTTCAGGCTTCTGCTCAGGAGCACGCCGACTTCCTGCACTGAATAGCCATCCACGTAGTGCAGCAGCAGCGCCTCACGCTCGTCATGCGCAAGGCATTGAAGGACCTCATCTACAACAGCCTGCTCAACCAGGCCTACGCTGGGGTCCCCGTCAGACTGAGCCTGCGCCTGTTCGACGAGGGCTTCGAAGCTGACCTGCAGGCTTGGCGGCACTCGCTTTTGCCGCCGATTTCGGCGGTGGTAGTCGGCTATCTTCTTTTGCGCGATGCTGCAGAGCCAGGTCAAGATCGAGCATCGACCGTCGTACGTTCTGGCGAGACTTACCGCCGCAAGGAGAGCTTCCTGAGCTACATCCTCCGCGTCCTCGACGATCTCACCACAGCGGCGGTAGCAGTAGCGATACAGCGCGGGCCCGTGAAGCCGAACCAGCGACTCCACCGCCTCCGGCTCCCCCCGTGCCACTCGATTGAGGAGCGCGAGGTCCGTACTCAGCGACAGACCCTCCTGAACTACCACACCTTGTTCATTCTCTTCAGCAGGAGCCGCCATAGGTCCTGCTGAATGAATGAATCGCCAGAAGGGTGCGAATCCCCTCGTGTAGCCAAGGAAATGGCGCGCAAGGCTTGAGCGGGTCAAGGGGAAGTGGCGCGGCTGAAGGGATTCGAACCCCCGACTTCTTCCTCCGGAGGGAAGCGCTCTATCCACTGAGCTACAGCCGCAGACCGAAATGAGTC
>DATLGQ010000360.1:0-10135 GCA_035540435.1 Fimbriimonadaceae bacterium | reverse complement strand
CCGCCCGGCCATCTCCTCCTTCATCCCGGCGTGGGCTACCACCAAGCGTCCGCCGTCGAGCACAAAGTGGCTCACCAGGCTGTCCAAAAAGCGGGCAACATCCTGCCGAAACTGGTCTTTCTCCTTTTCAAGTTGCTCGAGCGTTTCAGCCAGGCCGTGGGCGATCTGAACGTTCGATCCCTTGAGCTTCCGCATCAGCTTCACATCGTGATTCCCGGGCACGCACATCGCCGTACCTGCTTCCACCATGCCCATGACGAGCTTGAGGACGGATGGGGAATCGGGGCCACGGTCGACCAGGTCGCCCAGGAAGACGGCCCTTCTGCCTGCCGTCGGCGTTACTTCAAGCCCCTCAACCTTGTATCCGAGCTTCACTAGGAGTTCGACCAACTCTTCGAAGCAGCCGTGGATGTCCCCAACGATATCGAAAGGACCGGTCTCGTGTTTGCGATCGGTCCAGAGCGGCTCACGCACCAGCTGGACCGACTCGAGGTCTTCCGGCGTGCGAAAGACGTGGATGCTGCGAAAACCCTCCCGCGCCATGCCGCCGAGCGAGCGTTTCAAGTCGCGCAACTGGTTGCGGATGACATGCTCCCCGAACTGGCGGTCGGGCCGAGATACGTTTCGCTGGTAGCAAAGCTCAGCCGGCAGCAAAAACACGAACGCCACGCTCATCGCGTGGTACTCGTAGGCGAGCTTGAGCAGAGACTTGCGGCTCTCCGGCTGTACGTTCGTCGCATCGACGACGGTCAGGAGTCCGCGCGCAAGGCGCTTGCGCACGATGTAGTTGAGCAGGTCGAACGCATCGCGGGTAGCAGCCTGGTTATTCTCATCGTCGCTGACAATGCCGCGGCATGTGTCCGACGACACCACCTCGGTCGGCTTGAAGTGCTTCGCGGCGAAAGTGGACTTGCCGCACCCCGAGGGGCCGACGAGCAGCACGAGGGAGAGCTCGGGGACCTTAAGGGTCACACTCAAAAACCCCCATTTGGCTTGGCGCTCCAAGTTCCTCGTGCTCAGGTCCGATCGGGTGGATATGCCACTTGTAGCCGTGCTTCCTGCCGACCTCGCCGCACCAACGCGTGAACTCGGCGCGGGTCCACTCGAAGCGGTGGTCCTTGTGCCGCATCTGCCCTTCCGGCAGCGTCTCAAACAGCGCGTTGTACTCTCGGTTCGGAGTGGTGATAACAACGATCTTCGGCCGGGCGAACTCGAAGACATTGCGCTCAAGCGCTCCGAGCCGCGGGGCGTCGAGATGCTCGATCACTTCCGCCAGAACCGCCGCGTCGTAACCTTCAAGTCGCCGATCCCGGTAGACCAGCGAGCTCTGAAACAATGTGAGACGCGCCGCCTGCATCGGCGGTAGCCGATCTACCCGCAGCCTTCTCTGAGCCTTCAGCAGTACGGAGTAGGAGACGTCCATACCCACGATGTCAGTGAACTGTCGCTCCTTCAGGAGTAGAGTGAGGAGCCGGCCCTCGCCACAGCCAAGATCCAAAACCCGCCGCGCACCGCGCTCCCGCAAAACCTCCAAGATGTCGCGGAGGCGGATGTCGTGCAGCGAAAGGGGCCGCTCGACCTTCTCCTCTTGCTCGGCATGCTCCGCTTCGGCGGCGTCCGGGTCTGGTCCACCCTCGGCTAGTCGAGCCAGGGCCTCTCGGGTGAGCTGGGGCTGTCGAGCGAGGTAGCGCCGCGCGATCTCCATCCGGTGCGGGTGGGCGCGTAGCCACTCGCCGCCCTTTCGAAGCAGCTTCTCGATCTCGTCCCGGTTAACCCAATAGTGCTTCTCCTCGTCTAACACCGGAATGAGCACGTACAGGTGGTTGAGTAGGTCCTGCACTCTGACGGTGCCGGCCAAGAGCAACTCGAAGTACGGGCTTTCGCCCCAACTCGGAAATCGTTCGTCTAGCGGCAGCCTCCTTGCCTGGACTGCGTAGCCAAGAGGCTCTAGCAGCCTGCGGAGAAGCGCTTCGCCGCCTCTCGAAGCAATGACCGGAATGCTAACCTCCAACGGGATCGGACTGCCCGCAAGCTCCTGCCGCTCCTTGCTTCTACCGCCCATCGCCGTGCTGAACATCTCCCGAATCGCGCTGCTCAGGAAGGACGAGGCGACGTACGGCCGGTCGTTCACGTACTGGTCGAACCCGAGCCCGCCTCGAACCAGCTTCACCGGATCGACTTCGACCAGCAACGCCGCAGTGCATCTCTCCGCAGTGACCTCCGGGTAGAAGACATGTGCTTGGCCGAAGGTCATTGCCGACGTGTGCAGCCGCCCCGGGTTCTTGTGGAGGAGGTACCCCAAGTCGGTTGCAGGCTTATGAGTCGTGCTGATCTGAAGCAGCATCGGGGAATGGGCAGGATACCTCTTGCACTACTTGGCCAACGGCCTGGCGTATGATGACTGCATGGCACTTCGTGACCTTCAGGAGCTTCAAAGGCGTGCAGACGCTCTGAGCCGCGAGGAACAACTGCAACTTGCCAACTACCTCTTGACAAAGGCGCAGCCTGCGGTCCAAGGCTTCCAGCCAAACGGAAGCGCGTTGATGCGCTACTTCGGCAAGATCGACTTCAAAGGAGATCCAGTCGAGATTCAGCGAAAGATGCGGGCCGAATGGCCAGCGTAAACACAAACGCGATGATCGCCGTGTCGAAGGGAGCGCTGAAGCTTAAGTCGGCCGAGGTCCATGTCGTCATCTCGATCATCACGCGCCTGGAACTTCTTTGCCTGGCCTGAGCTATCGGTGGAAGATCGAGACCTCGTTCGCAACATGGTCGGCTCGGTGGAGAGCGTTCAGATCACCATCGCTGTTGAAGAGCGCGTGATCGAGATTCGCTCCTCGCGGAAGCTCAAGCTCCCGGACGCGGTTGTAGCTGGCACTGCGACGAACCTGGGCGTTCCGCTAGTGACTAACGATCTCGCGTTCGCCAAGGTGCCGGGATTACTGGGATCCTTCTGATCATCGCGTGCGCACCGGTACAATCCCCCCTCGCCATGACCATCGACGAGCAGATTGCCATGCTTCGGCGCGGCACGACCGAGATCATCAGCGAGGACGACCTTCGAAGGAAGCTGCAGAAGGGGCGGCCGCTGCGGGTGAAGCTCGGAGTCGATCCCACCGCACGCGATGTGACCCTGGGGTGGGCGGTCGTGCTGCGCAAGCTGCGCGACTTCCAACGTCTCGGCCACCAGGCGGTGCTGGTCGTGGGCGATTTCACCGCCATGATCGGCGACCCCAGCGGCAAGAGCAAGACCCGTAGGCAGCTCTCGCGCGAGGAGGTCGAGCAGAACGTCGAGGCGGTCAAGACCCAGTTCGGCAAGATCCTGGATATCGAAAGGACCGAGATCCGGCCCAACAGCGAGTGGCTAGCGCCCATGAACTTCGAGGACGTGCTCCGTCTGTGCGGAAAGGTCACCGTAGCGCGAATCATGGAACGCGACGACTTCAGCAAGCGCTGGGAAGCGCACCAGCCGATCGCCATGCACGAGCTGATGTACCCACTGCTTCAGGGAACGGATTCGGTCGCGCTCGAAGCGGACGTCGAACTCGGAGGCAACGACCAGAAGTTCAACAACCTGATGGGTCGCCAGCTTCAGGAGGCGAGCGGACAGGAGCCGCAGGTCGTCGTGCTGTCGCCGTTGCTGGTTGGCACCGACGGCAAGGAGAAGATGAGCCAGTCGCTGGGGAACTACGTGTCGATCGTCGACCCGCCCAACGACATGTTCGGCAAGACGATGTCGATACCGGACGAGCTGATCGAGAGCTGGTTCGAGCTCTGTACGGACGTGCCGATGGAGGACGTCCGGGCCATGCTGGCTCCAGGGCGAAACCCACGAGATGCCAAGGTGCGGCTGGCGCGTGCGATCGTGGAGCTGTATCACCGCGTTGGAGCGGCGGATGAGGCCGAGCGCTACTTCGTGGATACGTTCACCAACCGGCGCCAGCCGGTGGAGGCCGAGGAGGCGCCCATCCCGGCAGAGCTGGGTGATCCGGTGCCCGTCGCTGCGCTCGTCGCGCTGCTCGGGATGGCCAAGAGCAACAGTGCGGCACGCCAGCTGATTCAAGCCGGCGCCGTATCGCTGGATGGCGAGAAGGCCACCGATCCCCAGTCGCGCATCGCCCGAGAGGACCTCGATGGGCGGGTACTGCGGGTCGGTAAGCACCAGTTCCGGAAACTGGTGGGCTAGGCTTCGGCTCCGTCAGTGACGCTTTTGCAGGGGGCTCCGGGGCTTCAATGCAGGCCGGTAGCCTGTACACTAAGTTCGTGCTCCCCATCACTCGTCGCGATCTGCTCAAGGCCGGCTCTGCCGCCGCCCTGACGCCCCTGGCTGCCAAGTTCGCTCGCGCGCTGCCGCGCCCGGAAGTGGCGACCTTCGCCTACTTCAGCGACACCCACGTGAGCCTCCAACGAAACCTGGACGAGTGCCTGAAGCTGGCCGAGGAGATTCGCATGGGCATGCAGCCGCTCTTCGCGATCAACGGCGGGGACGTGGTGGACTATGGCTGGAAGGGCGAGTACGACAACTACGACAAGGTTCTCGCCGCGATCGGGTGCAAGACGCACCACATCCCTGGCAATCACGATGTGCGATGGTCCCCGCTGGGCCTCAAGATCTTCGAAGAGCGCGTCGGCCGGCCCTTCGAGTCCTTCGACCACTCGGGCTGCCACTTCGCGCTCCTCGACTCCACTGTGCCCCTCTCCCACTGGGGGCATTACGAAAGCGCGCAACTCCGCTGGCTCGAAGAGGATCTGAAGAAGGTCGGACGGGAAATGCCGGTGTTCCTCTTCACCCACCACTGGGTGGGGCGCGACCGGGTGATGATCGACAACGAGCTGGCCCTGCTCAAGGTGATCGAGCCCTACAACGTCAAGATCATCTTCACCGGCCATGGACACAGTGACCTGCTCTGGAAGTGGGATGGCATCACCTGCACCCAGAACAAGGGCCTCTACCAAGGCTCGTACCAGCGGGTCGAGATCGACCGGGGGCGCTCGGAAGTGCGGCTCTATCGACGCAACGATCAGCGCGCCAACCGGTTATTGACGACCGTGCCGCTTGTCGCCGAGGCGGGTAAGCGGCCGGTTTGGGCGCTGTCGGTGGCAGCTCTCGAGGCGGGAAAGCCGCTCGTAGTCCCATTCGGGGTGGCGAAGGAGGCCCGATGGAACGACGGCGCCTGGACCCCGGTCGCCGGACCGCTGGAGACCGGGAGCCTGGTTGGCGGCGCCAACGTGCTCACGCTCCGCGAGGACGAGGGCGGCTACCAGCGCTCTTTCGATATCAAGGTCACCAAGCCCGGCGCCCGTTTACGGCCGCTATGGGAGCGCAAGCTCAGCGGCGGGGTGATGTCCCACCTGAAGCTATCTGAGGGGCGGCTATACGTCAGCGCCATGGATGGCAGCGTCTATGCGCTTGATCGAAACAACGGGCGAGTCATCTGGCGCGCCCAAACGGGCGGCTACTGCCATTCATCGCCGGCGATTGAGAATGGACGGCTCGTCGTGGGGAGCGCCGACGGCAAGGTCTACGGCCTCGACGCGCGGGGCGGCCGCAAGCTCTGGGAGTTTCAGACAGGCGGTCCCGTGTATGCAAGCGCAGCCTTCGGGCAGGGCATAGCCTGCATTGCGTCCGGCGACGGCAAGGTGTATGGGCTCGATCCGGCCAACGGCAAGCCCGTGTGGACCTTCTCCCTACCCGAGGGTAACACAGCCTTCATCCAGAGCCCTGCCGCCAGCGACGGCGCCCGCTTCTACCTCGGCGCCTGGGACAACTATCTCTACGCGCTCGACGCTCGTCGGGGGACGATGCTCTGGCGTAAGATCTGTTGCGAACGCACGTTCGCCTTCTCGCCCGCGATCGGGGGCCCGGCGGTTGCCAATGGCCGCGTCTTCGTTCCCGCCAACGGCAACATCCTGTACGCCTTCGACGCCGAGACAGGCGAGGAGCTTTGGCAATACACCTCTCCAGGCGACAAGGTGGGCTACTCATCGCCGCGGGTGGTGGGGGAGTGGCTGTTCGTCGGTTGCCTCGGCGCCAAGGGAGAGGCTCGCTGCATAGAGGTTCGCAACGGCAAGGAAATGTGGTGCGCGACCACGGGGGCGGAGATCTACGACTCGTCGCCTGCGGTTCTGGACGAGTTTGTGGCGATCGGATCGGTGAACGGCACCCTCTCGCTCATCTCGTCGCTCGACGGCTCGATCCTCTCGCAGCACCGGATGCCGCCCGGGCACTTCCTGTCCTCACCGGTGATGGAGCCGAAGCGGCTCTACGCGGGAACGTATTCGGACGTAGTGGTCGGATTTGAAGTAAAGTAGAAGTCGTTTGTCTACCTTATCTTTTCGTTGGGCTGGTCCAAGTGTTTGGGTTCGTTCCGGCTCTGTTCGCCGCTCTTGGTTCGTCCCTCATAGCGACACCGCCGATCCAGTCGACCAAGGTCAGCTAACCGAAGCCGTTTTCAACCCATGATCCGCCGCATCATCCTCGAGAACTTCATGGCTCACCGGCACACGGTGATCGAGCCAGCCGATGGGCTGACTCTGCTCACGGGCCCCAACAACTGCGGCAAGTCGGCGGTGGTCGTGGCGCTACAGACGCTCTGCGAGAACGATAGCAGGGCCAAGCTCTACATCCGCCACGGCGCACGGGAGGCTCGGGTCTACATCGAGACCGAGGAAGGGCACAAGCTCGAGTGGCGCCGCCCCCGCAGCGGCTCGGCCTACTACATCCTGGATGGGCGCCGAGTTGACCGAGTTGGGCAGGGCGTGCCGGAGGACCTGCACGAGATGCTGCGCCTGCCCCAGGTGCGCGACGATCGCGGGGAGGAGTTCGATGTGCACTTCTCGGAGCAGAAGTCGCCGATCTTCCTGCTCAACGCTCCCGGCGGTCGGGCGGCCACCTTCTTCGCCTCTTCCTCCGATGCCGGGCTCCTGATCCGCATGCAGGCCAAGCACAAGGAAAACACGGCCGATGCGCGCAAGGAACAGAGACGGCTGGAGGAGGAGATCGAGCGGGACCGCCGGGCCCTTGCCGCGTTCGAGTCCCTGGCCGGACTGGAGACGAAGCTCGACAAGGCCCAGGATCTCCACGCAAGCCTTCGGCAGGCGATCGAGCGAGCTGCGGCGCTTGGTGAACGTCTGCGGCGCTGCGACGATCAGGCACACCGAATCGAGGCCGAACAGGCGAGCGCGATCGCGCTTCGACCGCTGGAGGAGCCGCCACCGGTGACTGACACACAGCCGCTCGCATCGCTCATCGCCGACATCGAGCATCAGCAGGCGGAAGTGCGGCGGGAGGATGCGGTGTTGAGGGCGGCGGCGGGGCTCGAGCCCACGCCATCGATTCAGCAAGAAGGGCCGCTGCGCGAAACGCTCGACCGGCTGGAGTCGACCCTCAGGACCGCTTCTCAGGCCGAACTGGTTTGCGACGTGCTAAGGCCGGCTCATGCGCCTCCCGACACCACGGATACGGCGCAGCTCCGGGACCTCGTGCTACAGATTCAAACTCAGCAGCAGGCGTTTGCCGCCGGCCACACGGCCCTCGAGGCCACACCCGCAATCGACACACCGCCAGATGCGGCGGATCCGGAGCCTCTGGCAGCGATTATCCGCCGCCTTTCTCTGGCTAAGGAGCAAGAGAAGCATGCGGCGGCCGATCTCCACCTGGTGGAAGATGAATTCGTCCGCCTGAAGGAGACGATCCGCCTGTACGTTGAGCGCCATCCACACTGTCCGACCTGCGGCGGCCAGCTCAACGCAACGAGCCTCACCACGGTACTGGAGGGATCTCGTGGATAAGGTGCTCGGCCTTCTCTTCATCGGCGATCCACATTTGGCCAGCCGGAACCCTGGATACCGCAAGGACGACTATCCTCGGGCGATCCTTGACAAGCTGGAGTGGTCGCTGGATTACGCTGCGGAGCATTGCCTCATGCCCTGCTTGCTCGGCGACCTCTTCCACATGCCGCGAGACAACGGGAACTGGCTGCTGGGCGAGCTTTGCGAGATCCTGCGGGGCCGGGAGGTGCTCGCGATCTACGGCAATCACGACTGCCGCGAGAATGAGCTCACAGAAGACGATAGCCTCAGTATCCTGGTCCGGGCCGGTCTGCTGCGGATGGTGAGCGAGCGCGAGCCTTGGCAGGGCCTCGTCTGCGGACACGAAGTCATCGTCGGAGGCACCTCGTACGGCCACGGTATGCCGACGATGCGCACCTTCCTGGAAGGCGTGGGCCGCGACAAGATCGTGTTCTGGATGGCGCACCACGACGTGCAGGCCACCGATGCGGTCGGGCCGACGCGCGTGCAGCCGACCGAAATCGCGGGTGTCGACGTCGTGGTCAACGGACACATTCACCAGCCACAGCCGGACGAGCGTCACGGCAAGACCTGGTGGCTGACGCCTGGCAACATCTCCCGGGTCAGTCGGTCGGCCCGCGAGCACGTGCCATGCGTACTCCGGGTGTGGATCGAGAACGGCCGGCCGGCCTGGCGCCGGGTCGAGGTGCCCCACGCTCTCTACGAGACATGCTTCCATGAAGCGGTGCTGGAGGAGCGAGGCGAGGCGGGAGAGAGCGCCTTCGTGAAGGGGCTCGCGGAGCTGCAGTCCCGCCGCACTGCAATGGGCGAGGGCCTCGAGGAGTTCCTGGACAAAAACCTCGGGCAGTTCGAGCCCCCGGTGCAACGCGAGATCAGAAAGCTCGCGGAGGAGATCAGAAATGCAACCTGAAAATGAGCCACAGAGCATCGAGGAATTGCGCAAGCGCTACGAAGACCTGAGCCATCGCAAGACCCAAGCCCAGACGCGGTTGGACATGGCCAAGCAGGAGCTGGAGAAGCTGAAGGCGGAGGCACGCGAAAGGCACGGGACCGACGATCTGGACGAGCTCCGCGCGAACCTGCAAGCGATGGAGGCGGAAAACCTCCAGAAGCGCCGCCAGTATCAAGCGTTGCTCGATCGCATCGAGGAGGAGCTGGCAAAGGTCGGGACATGAGCTCGCTGTTCCATCACCCGGTGCCTCAGAATCCGGAGGCGTTACAAGATCCTTCTGTTCTGCGGGCAAGGCTCGAGGGACTCAAGGGCCGTCGCGACGCGTTGCAAAGTGCCCTGCGGCAGCGGGAGGAGAGACTGTCGGAGGTTGAGTGCCTTTTGGAGCTTGCGCCGAAGGTGGAAGCCGCCCTTCAGCTCCTCAGCCAGGAGATGTTCTACAAGTTGGTGGGGCTGCTCGAACACCACCTGACCCAGGCACTGCAGGAGGTGCTGGAGCAACCGATCGCTTTGCGGGCCAGGACGCAGTACAAGCACGGCAGTGCGACGGTCGAGTTTTACGTGGAGCGGGATGGTGAAGAGGAGCACATCATGCGCGGGCAGGGCGGCTCGGTTGCCAACATCCTATCGGTCGGGCTGCGGATGTTTGCGTTGGCCCAGCTTCCCGAGGATCGACATCGTCGGTTCCTGGTGCTGGACGAGCCCGATGGCTGGCTCCGGCCGGAGCTGGTGCCGCGCCTGGTCAAGATCATCCGCGACGCGGGCCGCGCTCTTGGCTTCCAAGTGCTGTTGATCAGCCACCACGAGTTGGAACACCATCTCGACCTGGTGGACAGGACCTATGCTTTTGAGCCGCAGCCGGACGGATCTGTGAAGGTCGTCCACAAGGGCGGACGGCCGCGCCGAAGCGATGAAGACGAAGATGAGCCCCCGGCAGAGCCCCGTTTGCCGCCGGACTCACTCTTCGAGCTGCGCTGATAGAGGGGCCACTCTGGTTCCTTGGTCCACAATGGAGTGCCATGCTCGATGCCGCGCAGCTTCTTGGGGCGATCTTGATCCTCGCAGCTTTCGTCCTGCTCCAACAAAAGAAACTCGATACCGACTCGGCGATGTATCAGGTGCTCAACCTCGTCGGAGCGGCGGTGCTGCTGGTGGTGGCGTGGATCGGGCGGGACTGGGGCTTCCTGTTGCTTGAAGTCGTTTGGACATTCGTTTCGGCGGTCGCCCTCTGGCGCATCCTGCGCTCATCGACGGGAGCCTAATCGACCGAGCCTACTCTGAGGCTTCTATCTTCTTCGGCGAAGCTTGAGGTACCGGCTGCTCCCCCTGCGGAAGGCTCTTCAGTCCGGCAAGTTGAGGGATCGCCTGGAGTGC
>DATLGQ010000359.1:0-16511 GCA_035540435.1 Fimbriimonadaceae bacterium | reverse complement strand
AGGGTGGCGCGCTCCAACGCGTGGCTTCTGAGCAAAATGGGCGCGGAGGTGCGCTTTGTTGGTCCCCGCACCCTGATGCCGGACCACAGCGCCATGCTGCCGGGCAAGGTCTTTTACGACTTGGAAGCCGGTATCGAGGATGCGGATGTGATCATCTGCCTCCGACTGCAAAGAGAGCGGATGTTCGACGGCCTGATCAGCTCCGTCACCGAATACGCGAACCTCTATCAGATCAACCGCGACACGCTGCGTCTGGCCCACAAGGACTGCCTCGTGATGCACCCTGGCCCCCTCAATCGCGGGGTCGAACTCGACGACGCGGCGGCCGACTCGGAGCGATCCGTGATCACGGCGCAGGTTGAAAACGGCATTTTCGTCCGGATGGCCGCGTTCAAGTGGGTCTTCGAAGACGAATTGCCACGGAAGACGAAGACCGGCGAGAAGGCGAAGGCGAGGGCGAGAGCATGAAGATACTTCTCCACAACGGCCGCATCCTTGACCCCTCGCAAGACTTGGACGCCGTGGGCAGCCTCATTATCGAGGACGACCAGGTTCTTGAGTATGGCGAGTCGGTGGACAAGCAGGACGTAGACGAGGTTTACGACTGCACCGGCATGTGGATCACCCCCGGGCTGGTCGACCCCCACGCCCACCTGCGCGAGCCGGGGCTCCAGCACAAGGAAACGATCGTCAGCGGGACTCAATCCGCGGCTGCCGGCGGGTTCACGACCATCTGCTGCATGCCCAACACCAACCCTCCGCTCGACGATCCGGCGCTGGTGGACTTCATCCTCGACCGGTCGGCCTCACCAGAGGCGGGCGGGGTGTTCGTAGCTCCGGTGGGCGCCCTCACCAAAGGCATGAAGGGCGACCAGCTGAGCGACCTGGCCGCGCTTAAAAGGGCGGGAATCGTTGCGGCAAGCGACGAGGAGTTCCCGCTCCAGAGCGCTCTCATGATGACCAAGGCCATGCAGTTTTGCGTGCAGCTCGACCTGCCGATCATGGCCCACTGCCAGGACGACAGCCTGACGATCGGCGGCAGCATGAACGAGGGGGCCATGAGCGCGATGCTCGGGCTCAAAGGCATCCCCCGCAGCGCGGAAGAGATCGTGATCATGCGCAACTGCCTGCTCTCGCTGCACACGGGCTGCCAGCTCCACATCATGCGGGTCAGCACCTGGGGCGCCGTGGAGATGGTGCGCCAAGCCAAGTACCTGGGCGCGCCGGTGACCTGCGAGGTCTGTCCGCCCCACTTCACCCTCACCGACGAGGCGGTCGGCGAGTTCGATACCAACTTCAAAATGTTGCCCCCCCTGCGCACGCAAGTGGACATCGACATCATCCACCAAGCCCTCAACGACGGCACCATCGACTGCATCGCGAGCGATCATTCACCCCACGCCAGCCACGAGGTCGAGACACCCTTCGAGGAAGCGCCGTTCGGAGGGGTCGGCTTCGAGTCCACGGTAGGTGTCACGCTCACCCAGCTCACCCACCGGGGCATCCTCTCCCCTATGGAAACCATCCGCAAGCTCTCCACTGCCCCCGCCCGAATCCTACGACTGGACGCCGGCACCCTCAAGCCGGGCGATACACCGGTCGCGCAGGTGACGGTCATCGACCCGAACGTCGAGTGGACCTTCGACGTCAACAAGACGTTCAGCAAGGGCAAGAACTCACCTTTCCACGGCGTGCCACTGAAGGGCAAGGCCATGCTCACGTTCAGCGGGAGCGAGATCTACCGGGATGCGCTATTCGATGAAGGCCGCTTCAAGATGGTTTCTTAGCCTCCCCCTCGTGCTCGCGCTCGGCGGATGCGGGTGTGGGCAGCTTCCGGACCCCAACGATCCCAAGGACGTCGGGGTGCTCGCGCCGGACGTGCTGCGCCGCCAGCTCAAGTGGGCCAGCGACAACCTCAACATGCGGCGAGCCAAGGGCGAAATCACCGAGGACCAGGCAAAGAGCCTGATCACGAGCTACGCGAACGACCTCTTGGCCCAAGTCGACCTGAGGAAGATCGACCCCGACCGCGCATGGGAGTACGGAGAGGTCTGCCGCACCGCCCAACGTTGGGACATGGCGCGCGAGGCTCTGGAAATCGCGGTAGCCAACCCTCCGAACGAGGATCGTCGGATCAACGACACCCTCCGACTCGCGCACGTGCTGGCCAAGATGGGGCAGGCGCCGAAGGCGATCGAAACCGCCAAGAAGGTGATGGACGCCGAGCCGCACGAGAGCGCGCCCATCCTGCCGGCGGTGCTGCTCGAGATCGTGCCGGCGGCCGAGAAGAAGGGGCACGACGCCCCGCTAGCCGCACTCCTGGAACAGGCGATCAAGAAGCACAAGGAGACGATCATCGACCCCAGGAGCGCGCCCGGCCAAGACTTCCTTGCCGCAAAGCACCACCACATCAGCAACGCCTGGGGCAAAGTCGTCGAGCTCTACCGCTCAGCGGGTCAGGAAGCCGAAGCCGACCAAGCCCGAGAGCGGATGCAGCGCATGATGCTCGATCTGGCAGTGCTCTAGGGGGGCGGATTCTTGATCCGCAGCGAGGAGCCCGCCGGCCTCACCTGCGCCCAGTCGCCCTGTCGCTTCAGAACAGTCCCACCCGTCAGCTTGCCCTTCGCCAGAGGAACCCACAGGGGCTTGCCTGCAAGCATCGGCGGCACCCGAAGCTCCAAATCCTCGACCTCCGTCGCCGCGAGCACGATGCCGTTCGGGTAGTCCCACGGATGCGTCGAGCCGGTCAGGAACAGCGATCGCGCGAAAGCCCGCTGCGGCAACAAAAGCTCGGCGTACAGCGCGAGACCCAGATACGCATCCAGTCCCTTCTGGCCCTTCGCCCGCAACACCCGGTCCACCGGGCCGCTCGTCCCGGCCGCAAGCACCAGCGGGTCCACATGAGTCGCCACCCACTTGCCCAGCGCGGGCAAGCTCGCGCCCATCGCGTCCGCCTCGTTCAGCCGCCCGGCCTTTATCTCGTCCCGAAGGTAGCGCAGGAACAGCTTCTCGCCCAAGTAGCCGTTGCCCCAGTCCTCCGGCTTCACGAAACCGCCCACCGGGGGAAGCGTCGCGTGACCATACTCGTGCGCCACCTCGCGCGCCATCTCCAATGGGTCGCGGAAGCTCTGGATCTGATAGATGTAGACCGTGTTGACCTTGCGCGGCCGGTCCCCCTCCAAATCCTCGTCGAAGAGATGCTCGCCGCCCGCCTCGCCGCCGAAGCATAGATAGAAATCGACGATCTGGTTGTTGTACTGCTGGCTGTGATCCCGCATCAGCCGCAGGTAGTTGTAGTCCCAGAGCCGCATGACCATCCGGGCCACCAGCGGCGCGACGTCGTTCTCCTGGCGGCGCTGCTGCGAATACACCCGCAGCCGCAAGCTGAAGCCGGCCTCCCCGAGCGCGAAACCCGTCGTCAGCCACTCGAACATCCAGTTCTGAAGCGGCGCGATCTTCGGCGGATCGAGGCGCTCCTCCTTCACCATCAACAGCAGCCGCGACTCGCCACCGCCGGGGTTCGGAAGGTAGTAACCCTTGTCGACCTGAAGCTCCCCCTGCTGCTGGGCCAGCAGCGCAGCCCCCGCCAGCAGCGCCAGCATCAGTGGCCCTCCGCCTCCAAGAAGCGCTCCGCGTCGATCGCCGCCATGCAGCCCGTCCCGGCCGCGCTCACCGCCTGCCGGTAGACACTGTCGGCCACATCGCCCGCCGCGAACACCCCCGGCACGTTCGTGTGGGTGCAGAAAGGCTTCGTCTTTAGATACCCCACCTCGTCCATCTCCAGCACGCCCTTGAACAGCTCCGAATTCGGCTGGTGCCCGATCGCGATGAAGACGCCCCCGATCGGCATCTCGCGGGTCTCCCCGCTCACCGTGTTCTTCAGCCGCACGGCGCGCACCTTCTTCACCGGCTCCAGATCGCCCATGATCTCGTCCAGAGCGGAGTTCCACAGAACCTCGATCTTGGGGTTGGAAAGCACCCGGTCCTGCATGATCTTGCTCGCGCGGAACTCGTCCCGGCGATGAACCACGTACACCTTCGACGCGTGGCGGGTCAGGTAGTTAGCCTCCTCCATCGCCGTGTCGCCCCCGCCGACGACGATCACGTCCTTGCCCCGAAAGAAGAACCCGTCGCACGTTGCGCAAGCGCTCACCCCGAAGCCGCCGAAGATCTCCTCGCTGGGCAAACCGAGCCATTTGGCGCTCGCGCCGGTCGCCACGATCATCGTGCGGCCGAAATGCTCCTCCTCGCCCACGTACACCTTGAAAGGGCGCTCGCTGAGGTCGACCCTGGTGACCTGCTCGTAGCGAACCTCGGCGCCGAAGCGCTCCGCCTGCTTGCGGAACAGCTCCATCATCTCGGGGCCCATGATCCCGTCGGGAAAGCCGGGATAGTTCTCGACGTCGGTGGTGATCATGAGCTGGCCGCCCGGCTGCAATCCGGCGAAGACGAGCGGGTCGAGGCTGGCGCGGGCGTTGTAGAGAGCGGCGGTGTATCCGGCAGGGCCGGAGCCGATGATGATCACGTTGCGGATGTCGGGCACGGGGCCTTGAGTTTACCGGCTGGCGCCATCAGCCCCCCGGGGCACCCATGGCCCGGCAGCCATGAGGGCCGGTGCTCGGTTTGCGTGGTCAATCGGCGTACTCAGCCCGTCCTTGGCATGTGAAGACGAAGTTGTTCCTGGCGGAGACGGTACTCGTGCTAACCGTGGGGGCGCTTTTCTATCGCGCGGCGAGCTCCATCGGAGTGAAGGGATGGGCGACCGATTGGGCGAGCTTTGCCATTTGGGCGGCCCTGGCTGCGGCGGTGATGATGGCCCTCATCGCCTTGTCTGCCGCAGAGCGGAAGCGAGAGCTGAGGATGGCCGGCATCGTCGTTTGCGGCTTCGCCTTGTTCTTGGCGGTCCTTATCGAGCCGGTGCTGGCCTCGGCCCGGGTGGCAGCGGATGGCGCCACGTGCAAGAAAAACCTCAAGGAGCTGGCCTCTTCGATGCTCGCCTATGCTGCGGATCACGATGATCGGCTGCCGCCCGCGCACGTCTGGCAGGACGGGATCGACCGGTACTTCATGGTCCAGCCGGGGAGCTACCGCTGCCCATCGGCGCTCGGCTCAGTCAGTTACGCTTTCAACGTCTCGCTGTCGGGCTTGCCCGTCGAGCAGGTGCAATCACCCGCTGACACGGTCATGCTGTTTGAAGTGGAAGCCACCGGTAGGAACCCTTTCGGCGGAAGGGAGTGGTTCGTGCCGCGACACTCAGGATCGGGCATGGTCGGGCAAGTGGATGGTAGCGTGCTGCGGGTGAGAGATGCGGCAACGCATCGCTGGACAAAGTGATCCTGGCCCTGGTTCCGACGGCGGGAGCCTGCCGTGACATCCTCATCTCTGCGGTGCCGCCCCTGCGGGCTCTGCCGAAGTGGGCGAGTGATTGGAACATCGCGGACCGCCCTCGTCATGGCAGCGTGAAGTAGAAGGTAGAGCCCACAGCCGGCTGGCTTTCAACCCAAATCCTGCCCGAGTGCCGAATACCGGTGGAAGCCAGCCGATCAGTCGGCGTCGGGCCCGACGCCGGTGCCCACGGTGAACCGAATCGTGGTACCAACTCCTTGGGCAGACTCGGCCCAGACGCGGCCGTGATGGCGAGCAACGATCCGTCGGACGTTGGCAAGCCCGATTCCGCTCCCGCTGAAGTTCGGATCGAGGCGCTCGAACGGTTCGAAGATGCGGTCGGCGTATCTGGAATCGAAGCCGATGCCGTTGTCCTCGACGTAGAAGCTGACCTCGTCGCGGCCGAACTGAATCTCCGGTCGGTCCCTATTCACGCTGAACTTGCAGGCGTTGTCGAGCAGATTCTCCAGCACGAGGCTGAAAAGCGCAGGGTCGACGCTGGTGTAGAGGTTCGGCTCGATGCGGATGATGGTCCCCTGACGGCAGTGCGGTCGAGTGGCGACCTGTTCCCAGGCTCGCCACGCAAGGTCTGATAGGCAGACCCGCCGCAGGTTCACCTCTACGATGCCCATTCGGGCGTGGTTGAGGATCGCGTCCGTCAACTCGTTCATGTGCCGGGCGGCCATGACCATGCGCACGAGGTCTTCTCGGGAATCCTCAGGGAGGGTGTCGCCCAGATCTTCGAGGATCATGCTGGCCTTGGTGCTGACGCTCCGAATCTGCTGGCGCATATCATGGGCCACCGAGTATACGAATCCCTCCAAGTCGGCCGTCCTTTCGCGCACCTTGGCTTCGAGCTCGTGCGTCAGCTCACGCAGCTCGGCCTCAGCCTTTTCACGTTCCTCGATTTCCTTCTTCGCTTTCGCGTAAAGAACAGCCTGCTGATGGATCAGCTCGGCGTTCTTGCAGGCGATGATGGCCTGGTTAGCCGCGATATTGAGCACGATCCGCTGGAACTGCGTCGGCTCGTTCGGGCTCGAAAAGCCGGCGGCGAGGACTCCGAACTCGCAGTCGAAGCCAAGCGGCTGGACAAGGATTCGCAGACCCTGCAGGCGCTCGGGCTGCTCGATCTCCATAACCTCGCTCGGATCGTGCTGCGTCGCCCATTGCCGGAGCATCTCCTCGAGCTGTCCGATGGCCTGGGGTGAGACTTCCGCCTTGTCGAAGTGGCAGACCGCGACGGGCTCTGGCTCGCCCTGCAGGTCCATCCACACGTAGCCGAAGTCGGGCTCAATGGTGGTATCGAGCGCAGCTAACAGGCTCTCCGCAATCCGCGTCGGGTGCGCCCCCAGCCACACGGCCGGGAGCGTCGAGATCGCTATCAGATCTCGAATACACCGTTCGCTCGAAGGGGCGCCCGCAGGGGATTCACCCTCCTTCTGCAAAGCAGGGCGTGGCAGTCCCAATCCGCTAGTGTAAGGTCCCCTTACCCAGAGCTGCAGAAAGAGTGCGATCCGGCCGGGAGCGAAGTTCGAGCAGGAATTCGTCCGGCGGGATGTACAGCGGGTTCTCTTGCAGAACCCCTCCGACGATCACCAAAGGGTGCGTCCGCAGGATGTCCATGATGACGCTGCCACTGTGCTTGTTGAGATCGTACACGCAGACAACCGGGTCCGGATACTTCGGGAGCACGTAGTTCAACTTCGCCTCGTACTCGACGATGTCGTTGACTCCGGGGAGCGCTTCCAACGCCCACTCCATATTGCCCATGAGCCGGACGAGCGGGTACTTCCCACGGCTGCCGTTCAGGACGGCTTCGAGGGTTCGGATCATCCGGTCGCCGTCGAAGTAGCCGTCCTTCAGGTAGGCGTCCTCCCAAACTTTGACTTCGAGTTGACCGCTCTGCTGAGCCGTGTCTACATCGATCCCGCAATCGCCACATGCGCACAGGTGAGCTTCCTTGTGGCCCGGATCGACGATGTGGAACAGCATTTCGCCGCGATCGTATCCTTCCTTGAAGAAGGGCATCAGGATGCGGTTCTGCTCCTCCTTGGAGTTGAAGAACGCGCAGATGTGGCGTGTTTTGTCTAGGGTGCGGCCTGCCAGGCGCACGGGTGCATCGAGCGTAGTGGGCATTTGTCTCTCCTCAGCGACATTGTACATGAGGGCGCTTGTTTGGCGTGAGCGATTTTCTTGAGGAAGCTATGTCGTGAGAAGCTTGCCGGTAGGACCCTGAATCCCATTTCAACCGGGGAGCGTTGTAAGGAAGGGGTGTTCCAAAAGCCCCCGAAGTTGGCACAATAGATTGGCAGCATGAAGATCGCGTTCTTCACCGAAGGTTACGATCCCTACACCAACGGCGTGGTGGTGTTGGTGAAGGCGTATCGGGAGGCGCTGCTGCGGGCAGGGCATGAGGTCGTGGTGTTCGCGCCGGAGCACAACGAGCGGCCGCTTCGCGAGGAAGGGGTCATCCGCCTGCCGAGCATGATCTGGTCGCGCAAGGCGTATCCATGCCTGCGGCCCTTCTCGGGCGCCGAGAAGCACTTCAAGAAGGCGGGCTTCGACATCGTGCACAGCCACCACTCGCTGTCTTCGGGGACGGCGGCCGAGCGCGTCGCCAAGAAGTTCGGCCTCCCGCACGTGTACACCTTCCACACGATGCTGCCGAGCTACAGCAAGTATCTGCCGCTGATGCGCCCGGTGTCGGAGCGGGGTCTGCTGGCGATCGTGCGGCGGCATTGCCGCAAGTCGGATTGCGTGACGGTGTCGACGCACCTGATGGCGCAGTGGCTGCGGGAGCGGAAGATCGAGACGCCGATCGCCTTGGTGCGGCCTCCGCTTTCGGTTCAGGAGCCGTCGCCGGATGCTTATCGGTCGGTGCGGGCTCGGCACAAGATCCCGCTGGACGTGCCGCTGATTCTGTGTGCGAGCCGGCTTTCGCCGGAGAAGGACGTCGACTTTCTGCTGCGTTCGGTGGCTTTGATTCCGCGGCATACGCCCTTCCGGCTCCTGATCGCGGGTGGCGGCGCGTATGAGGAGCGTCTGCGAGCGGAGATGCGGGCGCTGGGGCTTTCATCGATCACGACGTTCGCGGGGTGGGTTCCACACGAGCAGATGCCGGACTACTTCGCGGCTTCGGATTTGGTTGCCTTCCCGTCGCGAAACGATACGCTGGGTCTGGTTTTGGTCGAGGCGATGGCGGCCTCGATCCCGGCGGTGGCGGTGGCCTCGAACGGGCCGCTGGAGGTGGTGCGGGACGGGATCACGGGCTACCTGACTCCATTTGACGAGCAGGCGTTTGCGGCGGCGCTGTATCGATTGCTGGCGAACCCGGAGCTTCGCAAGGGCCTCGGTCGCGAGGCGAAGCTTTGGAGCCATGAGTTCTGCACCAGCGATGCTGCCGCCCAGCTCGAGGAGGCGTACGCGATGGCGCGCGAGGAGCAGCCGCGGCGGGCCAAGCGCGAAGCCGAGCGCAAGCGCCGCTGGCAGACGGTGTAGAACCCCTTGGTCGCGAGGTAAAAGAGGCTCATGGCCTACTTCCCGGATGTGCCCGCTCCCATCAAGTTCGAGGGCAAGGGCAGCCGCAACCCGCTCGCATTCAAGCACTACGACCCGGCGCGGCAGATCGCCGGCAAGACGATGGCGGAGCACTTCCGCTTTGCCGTGTCTTACTGGCACACCTTCAAGGGACTGGGGACGGATCCCTTCGGCCTGGCGACTATGCAGCGGGAGTGGGAGAAGGCGAGCGATCCAATGCAGCGCGCGCGCGACACCATGGACGCCGCCTTCGAGTTCATGACGAAGCTGGGCGTGGGCTTTTGGTGCTTCCATGACCGCGATATCGCGCCGGAGGGGCAGAGCTTCGACGAGTCCTGCCGGTGCCTGGAGACGATGGTGGCGTACGCGAAGCGGAAGCAGGAGGAGACCGGCCTGAGGTTGCTTTGGGGCACGGCCAACCTCTTCAGTCATCCTCGCTACCAGGCCGGCGCCGCGACGAATCCCGATCCCCATGTCTTTGCGTTCGCGGCGGCTCAGGTGAAGCATGCGATCGCCGCAACGCACGAGCTCGGGGGCCAGGGGTACACGTTCTGGGGAGGCCGCGAGGGCTATGAGACGCTCCTCAACACAGACATGCAACGCGAGCGCGAGAACTTTGCGCGGCTCCTCTGGATGGCGGTGGACTATGCGCAAGAGATCGGGTTCGAAGGGCAGTTCTATATCGAGCCAAAGCCGATGGAGCCGACCAAGCACCAGTACGACTCGGACGCTGAGGCTTGTCTGAACTTCCTGCGCGAGTTCGGGCTGATGGACCACCTCAAGCTGAACCTCGAGACCAACCACGCCACGCTGGCGGGGCACACGATGGTACACGAGATGCGGGCAGCGAGGGCGGCGGGCATCCTGGGCTCGGTCGACGCGAACGTGGGAGACGAGCTGCTGGGTTGGGACACCGACCAATTCCCGACCAACGTCTATCTCACGACCCAGATCATGCTGGAGATCCTGGCGATGGGCGGCTTCACGACGGGCGGCCTGAACTTCGACGCAAAGGTGCGGCGGCAATCGCACGAGCCGGTCGATCTGTTCTATGCGCACATCGGAGGCATGGACGCGTTTGCGCGTGGCCTCGAAGTTGCCGTGAGAATCCGGGAGGACGGGCGACTCGAGAAGGCTCTGTCTGACCGATATGCGGGCTGGGGGAGCGAGTTCGGGCGACGGGTCTCGTCGGGGGCGTCTAGCCTGCACGAGTGCGAGCAGTACGTGCGCGAGCATGGGGAGCCGGCGCGGCGGTCTGGCCGACAGGAGATGCTGGAGAACCTGATCAACGAGTTCGTGCTTTAGCAACCCCTCCGTGCACCGAGTCTTAACATTCTCATGTTGCCTTCTTAACGTCCCTTCGCTTGATGGGCTCGAAGAAGACGCACCTGCTTGCATGCATCGCCGCGCAACTGATGGGGATCGGCTTGGCTTCGCCCTCGGTTGCTCTGGAGCAGCAGGGCCACTCGGCAGAGAGAGGTACGGCGCCCGCGGCCGCCGATCGAGCGGCTGACGTCGAAGTCCTTCGCGCCAAGGCGGAGTCGATCACGAAGCGGATCGGCGAGCTCGCGTCGAGCGGGAGACTGCCCACCTCAGACGAGGCATTGAAGGCGCTCAAGGACTTGGTGCAAGAGCTGTCGGCGGTAAACGAGCAGCTTAAGAAGCTTCAAGAAGACATCGAGGCGCTGAAGGTCTGGGTCAGAGAACAGCCCAGCCCCAAGGCACTGGCTGCGGACCTGGAACGCCTGAGGCGCACGGCCTGGACCAGCTACCTGCACTTTCAGTGGTCCGATACTCAAGAACCCTATCCCGGTGTCGCGGGAACCCGCAACGATGGCTTCGCGCTGAGAAGAGTCCGACTCACTGCGACCAACCAGATCGACCGACAGACTCAGGCGCGGGTGTCGATCGAGTTCGCGGGCGGCTCGCAGCGGCTAGCTGCCGAGCTCAAGGACGCGTTCGTCACGTATCGTATGGGGCAAGTCGGAGTCGGCGGCTCCAGCTTAATGGCCGGCCAGCAGCCGATGCCTTTGGGCTACGAACTGGGCCGTTCATCCACTGAGCGGGAGCTGCCCGAGCGAACGGTCTACAACCGAACCCTGATGAGCGGCGAACGCAATCGGGGCATCCGGGTCGTGTACGGGCTGGGGACGGGCTCCACTCTCCAGGCGGGCCTCTGGAATGCCCTGACGGTGAGCGATCCGCAGCAAGTAGCCGCCAACTCCTTCCGGAATACAACTGGCGCGAAGGTAGGCGCATCTTTGGGACTTCGACATCAGGCAGAGCGGTATGACGTGGGCCTGAGTGGGTTTGTGGCCGACAGAGCGCCATTCTCGGGAGGCCCCGTCGGAGGTACGGTCACGGCTCCGGGAGGTCAGCGGCGGCTTGTGTACCTGGACGGCGCCTACCGCGGAGTGATACATCCACGGCTCTCGCTACGTGGCGAGGCGATGTGGGGTCGGGACCGCGTTCCCACCCTCTCTTCTGGCGGGGCTCCGCGGTCGACCGAGTTTGCCAACCTGATAGGCTGGCATGCGCAGGCGGTTTACAGCTTGGATGCCAGGAACCGGATCGCGGTGCGCTACGAGTTCTTTGATCCCGATACGGGATCTCGCGGCGACACCATCCGTGGCATCGGGATTTCGTACCTGCACGATCTGAGCCCACTTTCACGGCTCATGATCGCCCACGAGCGCTTCGACGAAAACCCGATCGAAAGCCGGGACAACGTGACGACGCTCAGGCTACAGGTCAGGCTCTAGCGATCGAGGTATTGGAAGCTTGCGCTGGAGCCGGCAAGAAAAGGCGTGATGCCATTTTATGCGCCAAGACCCGCAACAAGCGAGCGTTCAAAACGGGCTCCTCGGACGCAGTATTACTTGTATCGATTTGGAGTCTCTGGGATGAACCACTACGCTCGCAACACTCAATATCTCTCCAAGCTGATCGAGGGCTTTTGGAGCGTCACCGCCTCAGCCTTGGGTGAGGACCATCTGCTCAGCCAAGCCTTCGAAACCGCGCTTCGTAGCGGCGACGCTGAGTTGATGGAACGAGCCCTGGCTCTTTTCGGTGGGTATCCCAAAGCGATCCAGAACCGCGTCCTGTGGGGCGCGGACGCGGTCGTATAGCCGATTTCTGTCTCTGTTGCTTTCTCCTTCGTTTGCGGGGAGCGGCCACCCGGCCGCTCCCCGTTTGGTTTTTCTAAGGGCTGCCCTTCGCGGGACGCTATACGTTCTCTTGCTTCCCTTCGCGGGATCTGCGACAACTGCCAAACGCAATACCACCACCCGCGCCTTTCGGACTTGCGGCACACGTTCACCTCCATGCGCCATGGAACGTACAAGAAGAACCTCCAGTCAGTAAGCGTGCGCCACGGGAGAGGACAGCGCATTGTCAAACAAGTCTCAGCCCCTGCAGCCTCCATCGGAACGGCTTAGCCAGCTCGTGCTCGACGCGCTGCTCGAGCGGAAGTGGCGCAGGTGGCTGGTCATCGCGCTGATTCTGGTGGCCGTCGCGTACCTGGCCTACCTCGTGCGTCAGGTCTGGATTCCTCTCGCCATCGCGTTCGTCATCGCGATGGTCCTGGATCCGAGCGTGGACCGGCTCGAGCGACGCGGCTGGTCCAGACTCGCCGGTACGAGCCTGATTTTCGCGAGCTTCGTGCTCGTGCTGACCACGGCACTCTTCTTTACGGTCCCGATCCTGGCCAAGGAGGGCGCCGCGATCCAGGAGCGGTTCGACAAAGTGCTGCCTGACCGTTCTCCGGAGGGCATTCGCAAGCTCCTGGATACCACGACCCTTTCGCCGCCAACCAAGGCGGTCGTGGCAAAGGCAGCCGACGGGGTAATCGAGGCGGGCCAGAATACTGCACGCTGGCTCTCGACCCACACCCTCGAAGTGGTGACCAACCTGGTGTGGCTCGTGATCATCCCGATCGTCGCGTTCTACGCGCTCAAGGACTTCCACCTGATCCTGGCCAAAGGGCTGCTGCTCGTGCCCAAGCATCGCCGCGAGTTCGTGCAGACGATGATGTCGGAGACGACCGCTATCTTCGGTAAGTACATGCGGGGCATCCTCCTGGTGTCGTTCTTGAACGGGCTGACCACCTACTTCGTGCTCCTCATCCTGGGCACCCCCAGCGCCCTGATGCTGGGCATCCTCGCGGCGGTGCTCTACACGATCCCTTACGTGGGGGCCGTCCTCACGGTGGCGGCGATCGGCGGCGTCGCGTTCGTGTCAAAGGGGGTCGATTTCATGATCCTCAACGTCGCCGCGAACATCCTGCTCCACCAGGTGCTCTTCGACAACGTCATCGTTCCCCGCATCCTGGGAGGACATGTGGGGCTGCACCCGATCCTGGCGATCTTCGCGCTGCTCGTGGGCAACGTGCTGCTCGGCCTGGTCGGAATGATCATCGCCGTGCCCGTCGCGGCCTGTATCCAGATCGCGATCGTGGCGATGGTTCCCAAGCTCAAGGAGGAAGTGGACATCCCTGAACTCGAAGACGACTCGGTCGAATCCCTCGCCTCGAAGACGCGCGAGCAGCATGAGAAGGTGGATGCGACGGAGGAGCTTCACAGCGCGGTGACGGAGGCGGTCGAGAACATCGAGGCTCAGATCACCCCCAAGAAGGAACCGCGAAAGAAGGCGTCTTAGGGCCGCGATCCGGTCTCAGCGATGACTACCGAGCTGATGCCTCCCCGGACGTTGAACCTTCCCGTCACCCGCATCCACCTGGGGCGGCACGCGGCAGCCAGTTCGTCGAGCAGGCGGTTCGTGACGGCCTCGTAATAGATGCCCTGGTCCCGAAAGCTGTAGTAGTACAGCTTGAGAGCCTTGAGCTCGAGGCACAGCTGATCCGGGATGTACTCCAGCTCGATCGTCGCGAAGTCCGGCTGGCCCGTCTTCGGACAAACGCTGGTGAACTCGGGACACACGTGCGTGATCGTGTAGTTCCGGTTCGGGGCCGGATTGGGGAACGTGTCGAGCTCGGGCATCTGCCGGCAGTTTACCGGCGGGCTTGAAGCCGCACTACAGATTGCCGCCAGATGAAACGAGCGCTGGGGCCGTCACGCTGAAGCGTCGGCCTTTGCGCTCGAATACGGCTTCGAGGATGAAGGCGGCGTTCTGGAAGGAGCTGTGGGTGGCCGTGAGCTCTCCGCTCGTGCCGTCCGGTTCCTTCTCGATGAGCGGGCTCCAGGTCCGACTCCGGAAATCCAGACTCTTGCGCTCCGGCTCAGTTTGGGCGCGGTGGAGAACAATCCGGATTGGCCTTTCGGACGCCTTCCAATGGAGCTTCAGCAACGTGCCTCCCGACGACCATGACATTCCTTGCTTTAGCTCGAGGGTCGGAAGGGCCTCGCCGGTCGCCAGAGCCCGGGCGAACTCGGCCAGAGTCGCTTCGGCCTGCTTCCCGTCCCCCAGCCCATGGCCCGCATTTGGAACGGCCAAGGCCCACTTGGGCCCGCTGAGCGCGTCCCAGTAGAGCCGGGTGGCGTCAACCGTCCAGTACTGATCGTTCGCGCCCGTGATGATGAGCTTCGGCAGGGTGATCCGGCTGCGGTAGGCAAACGGGTCCACCATCCCGATCAACTTCTGGCCCTCCGGACTGGAGGCAGTCTCCTGGAGCTCCTGCTCGGTGTAATCGCCCAGCATCTCGCTATAGCCGCCGAAGCTCCGCTTCTGGTGCTCGAGCTGCGCGCCGAAGTTGAGGAAGTCGAAGACCTGCGGCGCGATGCCGATCACCCGCTTGTCGCGCGCCGCACCGAGCAACCAGGTCGTCCACCCCCGTTTGGAGGCGCCAGTCACCACAAACCGCTGAATCGGATTCGGGCCCTCGCGGGTAAGGGACTGGGCGACATCCATCGCCCGCAGCGCGCTCTTCGTCATGGGAAAGAGCAAGGGCCATGAGTCGTCCTGCGTTTCGAACCACTTCACGAAGGTATGGGCAATCAGCGCATCCTCGGATTTGCCCCATAGCGGCTGGTTCGGAACGTCGAAGAGCGTCACCACCGGCAGGCCGCTCAGGTCGGCCAGGCGCCGAGCTTCCGGCTCGTCACGGGCGGCCAGATCGCCAGTGACGATGAGAATCGCGGTTCCGCTTGCCGCGCGCTCTCTCGGCTGCACGATCGTCAGCCGGTGCCTCCAGGCGATCCCCTGCCAAGTCTGACTCGTGAAATCGGCCCGCAAAACCGCCCCCTCCAGCTTCGCCGGTCCCACCCGGAAGGAGTCGTCGCGCGCCGACAGGTACCGATCGAGTGGCACGAGCGCGATCTGGGGCATGGGTATGAGGGCGATGGCCGCGAGGAGCATGTTTCAAGTCTAGTCGTTACGAATCCGGTGCATCGGCATCTCTGCCGCTTGATCCTCGATTGGAACCCGAACTCACCCTAGCGCGCAAGCCGTCCACCTCTTGCTGCTTGACATGGGCTCCGATCCATGTAAGAATAGACGCTGGTTTGTTGCACGCTGTGACTGCGGGCCCTTTGCCATTTGGGACGGCAGAGGTCGATTCTCCGCTCCAGGGCATGGCGGGCAAACCCGGGGAAGGTTGGATATGAAGAGAAACTGGATCACCAGGGCGTGCCTCTTTGTCGGCTTGGCGCTGCTCTCCAATGCCGCTGTGGCCGCGATTCAAGACGCGACGATTCTGATCGACCGGGCGATCAACAGCCCGACGCTGACGGTCAAGTTCAGCGGAGTCACCGTTGCGCTCGTGGAGCTTCGCGTAAACGGCGTGAGCGTCGGCACCCGAAGCGTGGGCAACCTCAAAAGTGGCGAGACCAACTTTACGCTCGATCTCGCTTCGCTTCGAGATGGCGACAACGAGATCGAGATCAGGCTCTTTGACAAGGGCGGCAAGCTGGTCGGACGCGAGCGGACGCTGATCGCCACCGATGACGGCACCCACTCGGCCGTGTTCTTGCGGGCGCCCAAGATGGGAGCCACCGTCCAGGGTCCGGTTGAGATCCAAATCGGGTTTGGCCGTACGATGCGCAACGCCTACGTGAGCTTCTTCATCGACAATCAATTCAAGTCGATGACGAACGTGCAGCCCTTCTCCTACATCTGGGACACCCAGCGCGAGGCTAACGGGTGGCACGAGCTGGAAGCTTGGGTCGTCGACGACGACAGCAACACCCACAAGACCCGCAAGATTCGCGTTTTCGTCAACAACCCCGGTGGCCGCACCTTCCGAAACCCGGCACCGGTCAAGCCCGAGCCGAAGACTCCGCTCGTGCTCGAGCCCGCCGCCAACCCTGGCCGGACGAGTGCGGGTGGCGAGAAAGGGCTGAAGTCCGCTGTTGGGGCGCCCGGCTCGCTGGAGCCCGGCGTGAAGCACGCTGCGCCCAGAGCCTCCGGACTCACGAGCGCCAACTCGCTCAAGTCGGTGACCGGCTCGGAATCCGGCGTGAAGGCGAACCCGCTTCAACCTGGCATCGCCGCCGGCGCCAAGAGCCTCACCCCGACCGGCACGCGCGTGGCTAGCAACAAGCTCGCCGAGCCCAAGGCGTCCATCGTCCCGACGGCCAAGGCCGCAGCCCTCACGCCCGTCAAGAAGGGCGCGAAGCTCCCCAACGGCCCCTACT
>DATLGQ010000358.1:0-2019 GCA_035540435.1 Fimbriimonadaceae bacterium | reverse complement strand
TGCGACCTTCGGAGGGAGAGCCGCCGAGTCGCAAGGTGCGAGCACCGGGAGCCAGGGGCACAAAAAGAAAAGGGCCTCCAAACCGCCAAGGGGAGAGCAAATGCGGTCGAAGGCTCTAATGACTATGATACGCGCCCTCGCAGGGCGATGCGTGCGCCTCCCTTGCGCCTTTGGGAGCAATATCCCCTACTTCAACTTCTTCAACCACGCTTCGCGCAGGGCGGACGAAGCTGGCGAGCCTTCTGGTCGGACCCGCTGCGCTTTGCGACTGGCCGCTTGAGGAACGATCTGCTCGGTCACGACTTGCCCCTCCCGTCGCACCGAGATCGGTACCGGCTCGCCCGGCTTGAGGCTCCCGCTGGCCTTGGCGAAGGCTTCGGCGATGGCGCGGTTGGTCGCCAGTTCCAGCGTGGTGCCAGCTAGACTCAGCACGATATCGCCCTGACGAACCTTGCCCTCGGCCGGGCCGCTTGCGCCGGTCACTCGCCAGCCCTTCGCATCTCGGGCAGGCGCGCCGGCCAGACCCAGGTTCAGGAACGACTGTTCGTGCTCCTCCATGATCAGCCCAACCCGCGCGAGAGCCGCCTCGACGGGCAGTTCGCCCGGCTTCATCACGATCTCGTCGTAGAGCGTGCCCATGCCGGCTCCTCCAAACCGCACCAGCTGACGCCGAATCTCCTCTTCTTCGAATCCAGGCTTACCATCCCGGGTCAGGTGCCAGAGCGCGAGCATCACGTCGTCCAGCGAGCGGCGCCCGCCGGTCCGGGCGCGCATCTCGAGATCCAGAACCAGGCCCAGCACCCAGCCGGTGTTGTAGTAGCTCACCCGGTAGCCGTTGCTGTTGCCACGCCCGTTGGCCGCCTCGCCCACCCGATAGCTCGCCTCGTAGGGACTGACTTCGAGCCTGGCCGGATTCGACCGTACGCCCCGGACGTTGTTTACAATCTCCCCGAAGAACTGCTCGTGGGTTTGCAGACCGCCCCGAACCAACAGGACGTCCGCATAGTAGTCGGTCACCCCCTCCAGCCACCAGAGGGCGCCGGTCTTGGGAAGCACGAGGTAGTCGAATGGTCCCAGGGGCTTCGAGCGTATGCGCTTGACGTTCCAGAGGTGGAAGAACTCGTGAGACAGAACGCTGATGACCCGGGGGCCAAGACCGCTCGCGATCGTCATCTGGGTACTGGTCAGGTGTTCCAGGCCGCCTGCGCCGTCGACCGCGTCGTTGACGGAGAAGTGCCATACATACTTGTTGTAGGGCAAACCTCCGAAGAAGGCCGCCTGGGTCTCGGTGACGTTCCGACAAAGCTCGATGAGTCGTTTGCGATCCACCTCGTGCATGGCGGGACCGCGCAGCGCGATGATGTGTGGCTTGCCGTGCACGCGATACTCGTCGCGAAGGAACTTGCCGAGCGTGACCGGGTTATCCGCCAGAACGTCGTAATCGCTTGCCAAGAAGGTGTTGCGCTCGCGAGCCTCGTCCAACCCGACCGCGATCAGCCAGTCGCTCGGGGCCCTGAACTGAAGAATGCAAGGCTCCTCCTTGCGGTCCACTACATAGAGGTAGGTGCTCGGACCGCTGTAGTGCAGGATCTCCTGTTCAGGTTGGGAAGGGAAGCGACCCCTGGGCGCGATCGACAGGTCGTACCGGAGCACCACCGACTTCGATCCCGCGGCCGACACGGTCCAGGTGTTGGCATCCGGGTGATCGACGGTCAGGACGCGCCCGGCTTCATCCTGCGCGGCCACGTTCTTGACGGCTTCGAAGTGGTCGACGAGTCGGTAGCTGCCCGGCGCCCAGTTCGGGATCTGAACGCTGATCGTATCGCCCCTGACCGGAATGTGCATCTCGATGGCCAGACTCGAAGTGGCGGCCGACGGGGTCACCACATAACGGATGTCCGCGACCGAGATGGCGGTCAGGAGCAGCGCGGCGAATGTCGATCCCAGGCGAAGTTTCATAAAACCTCATCATTGTGCCTCGGCTTTCGCCAGGCTGTATATGCAAGTGCGGACCAGGCC
>DATLGQ010000357.1:0-3209 GCA_035540435.1 Fimbriimonadaceae bacterium | reverse complement strand
CGCACCCATCAGGTGCGTCCGAGACCGCCTATCTCGCGTTTGCAGCGGACCTCGACCCGCCGGCACCTAAGTGCGAAGATGACAACCATGAGAGGCGGGATCGAGGCCGCTGAAACGCCAAGTCGTTATCCCGACCGGAGGGTCGAGTGAATCAAGAGCCCATCTGCGTCCAAATGACACCAGGGCCTGACGGGAAGCCCCCGCCCTGTCGTGACACCGTCATCGGCACTCACCCCGATCGGGAAGCTCTCAACGCGCCTCCCGCGGCAGCGCTCAACTTCGTTCTTCCTCTACTGATGCTCGTAGTGTTAACTGCCCTTGTCCTGCTGGCGCGCCGTCGAGTGCCTCGACGTCCAGCCCTCCGGCAGGCGGAGACCTCAGATGCTGGATAACTCGCGTTTGCAGCCGTCCACGGCCCGCCCTAACGGGCGACCCGAGGACACCAAGGCGACGAGGCGGGTCCGTGGCGGCTGAAACGCCAAGTCGATAGGCGGAACTCACGCCGGCCCTGAACTCCTTCAACGAGGAGAGCATCGACTCCGGCGCCCCTCCTGACACCTGCGGGCGGCCACAGCCCGACCACTCCCCCCGTCCAGATCGACGCGTTCACGAGCGGCCACGAAAGCAGCACGGTCCGCGCAACCGGAGGAACCCGCCGCCTCCCACGTCCCAGCGCAGCAGCCCGTTATCCGCATCCGCCCTCAGCCGCACCTAGCGGCCGCCCTGGTCCGCCACAAGGTCAAAGCGCACCCATCAGGTGCGTCCGAGACCGCCTATCTCGCGTTTGCAGCGGACCTCGACCCGCCGGCACCTAAGTGCGAAGATGACAACCATGAGAGGCGGGATCGAGGCCGCTGAAACGCCAAGTCGTTGAGCGGACCGATGGGAGGGATAGACATGACTTCATCCGCGGTAGCGGCCGAAGACGTCAAGGAGTGTTCCTTCTGCAGCAAGACACGCGACAAGGTCGACCATCTCGTCGTCGCGCCATCCGGGAGCAGCATCTGTGACGAGTGCGTCGATCTCGCTGCCGACATGGTGGAGAAGAAGCGATCTCAGCTCTAGGATTCGGCCCGAGCGCGCCGCTCAACTCGCGGCTGCAGCAGTCCACAGCCCGCCGTTGCGGGCGGAGCAGACTGAGAGGCCGTCGAGGCGGGCTCGTGGCTGCTGAGCCGCCAAGTCGTTATGCGGTTATCCGCTTGAGGAGTTTCGGATTCTTTCCACTACGGCCGGTATGTGCCTGGGTTGCTTACCGCCGCCATCTCCCTCAATGCTTCAAGCCCGATTAGTTGATCCGCTCGTCGGCCGACAACAGAGACGGCCGCCGGAACTGTGCGAATTCCGATCTGTGATGCAAGGGTGGGATGAGCCGAGACGTCCAAGGAATAGAGAGAGACGCATCTAGAACGCGCAATGAGTTCTACGAGATTCAGGGCCCCCTCACACGCTCGGCACCAAGGGGCCCACAAGTAGAGAAGGGCGCCTTCTGACTCCAAAATCGCCGTCAACATCGTCTGATCGGATACAGGCGAGGCACCCGCCGGTGGTGACGCAGAGTCAGCCCAGTCTGGGGGCCCTTCGATTGCCCCCCGTTCCTGGAGATAGGAGAAAAACTTCTTTCGGTCCTCCGGATACAGCTTGAATCGCTCGTAGACACCTTGGAGAAGGTTTGCAAATGCTAGACGCTGTGACTCCCCGATTGCGTGCTGATCGAACCAATCCAACACCGCCATCCATGACCCGTCGAGTTCTAAGAACGTCGTATGGCGCGCTAGGTGGACAGTCCTGCTTATGCCAAGTGCATCCCTCATGCTGTCACTCGAACTTAAGGGTAGGGATAGAACGACCAGTAGCCATCATCGTCCTGGAAAATCATGCCCTCGTCGCAGTAGAAGCCCATGCCTCCCGCGATACAGTTGCTCAGGAAGGCCTGCGCGGGAGCGGCGACACCCCCAATCAACGCTCCCGCCATCATCAGCACCAGAATTAGCGACTTCACGCGCCTGGCCATCGCGACCCCCCTCTAAGACGAAATGTGCAGCCGGACGAAACGCTAGTTCGGCCTCCCGCGGTTGTCAAGGCCCCGCGTGAGCCGGCTGTGGCCGAGGCTCTGTGTGGTGAAGGGAATCGCTCCTCGACTCGTTGCCCATCCTCAGTGCGGTCTTCAATCGTGCGCGAATTGGGGCTACCGCATAACTCGGCGCTGCAGCCGACCGAACGCCGCCGTCACGCCCAGCGGTACCCTCAAGTTCATGGGAGGCGTCGTACCGGCGGCTGAGCGCCAAAGGTCGTTGTGCGGCGCTGATGGTCGCTCACGACTAGGCTCACAAACGAGGAGAGCATCGAGGAAAGGGAGGACGTGTCGTGAGCGGATACAACCTCCGGCTGACTGATCGCGAGATGGAAGTGCTCGATCACCTTCGCCAAGGAAGCACGATGCCAGAAGCCGCGAAGCAGATGCTCATCTCGCAGAACACGGTGAAGAACCACCTCCGCAACATCATCGAGAAGCTCCAGTTGTGGGCGGGGCCCGAGGAGAAAGCCTCATGAGCCCAATGGCCTGGGATGCGCGGAGTGCACATCGAGCCCGCACAACTCGCGGCTGCACCCGACCACGGCCCGCCGTGACCGGCGACGGGACGACAACAGGCGACGAGGCGGCCTCGTGGCGGGTGAGCCGCTAAGTCGATAGGCGGCACTCACCCCGGCTCTGAAGTCATCAGCGAGGAGAGCATCGACCTCGGCGCCCCACCCGACTCCTAGAGGATCACTCTCCATTCGGTCACTCCCCCGCGACCAGATCGAGCGTCGAGAGCGGCCACCAAAGCAGCACGACCCGCTCAACCGGAGGAAGCCCGCGACCCCGACGTTGTGCGGCAGCAGCAGACTCCTGCGTCACACACCCTCGCCCGCACCTAACGGCCGCCGTAGTCCGCAACAACGTCCATGCCACAGCACCGAGTGCATCCGAGTCCGCCTATCTCGCGTTAGCAGCGGACCTCGACCCGCCAGAACCCGAAGTGCGATGCTTAACCCATGAGAGGCGGGATCGAGGCCGCTGAAACGCCGGGTCGTTATGCGCACGGTGGCTGAGCACCGATAGCGAGAGGTGCACGGGCCAACGTGCTCTCACCCGCGGTTCCGCCTTCGCTACCGCTCGGCGGGTCCTCAAGAGGTTCACGCAGCGGAAGCAGCGGCCACGAGACTCT
>DATLGQ010000356.1:0-9201 GCA_035540435.1 Fimbriimonadaceae bacterium | reverse complement strand
CCCCTGCCCCCTCTCCCCCGGAGGGGCGAGGGGGTTCGGAACTCTCCCCATCCTGTAGCTCCGCCGCCACCATCTCCGCCAGGGCGCGGGGATTCGTCCCCGCCGCTTTCGAAGCCGTCAGCGCGAAGTTGGTGGCGTAATCGCCGTGCGAGGGGTCCCTGGTGTCGGTGATCTCGACCTGCACCCCGCGCACCGCCTCGGGCAATCGCCCCTGATCGACCAGAGACGACACGGCGGCGGACACGATCTGCTGAAGGTGGGAACGAATCAACGTGCCCTACGTTGTACCTTCGTGGGCTCACTTCCACGGAGCCCCAGAAAGGGCCGCGCCATAATGGCAAGGCGGCGGAGAGATGGCAGAGTGGTCGATTGCGGCGGTCTTGAAAACCGCTGGGTGTCAAAGCCCCGTGGGTTCGAATCCCACTCTCTCCTCCATCCCCTGGCAGGAGCCTCAGTCGAACAGGGAGCCCGCGCCCTCGCTCTTCTTGGGCGCCGGGAGGCCGAGGTGCGTATAGGCCAGGTGGGTTACGCAGCGGCCGCGAGGCGTTCGCTGGATGAGCCCCTGCTGCAAGAGATAGGGCTCGTACACGTCTTCCACCGTGCCCGCGTCCTCGCCAGTGCTGGCCGCGATCGTTTCCAGCCCGACCGGACCGCCGCCATACTTCTCGATCATGGCCTTCAAGATGGTCCGATCCACCCGGTCGAGCCCCAGGTGGTCGACCTCGAGCGCGTCCAAGGCCTTGTCGGCGATCCCGCGCGTGATCGATTCCAAGCCATCCACCTGCGCAAAGTCGCGGACCCGCCGGAGGAGTCGGTTGGCGATGCGGGGCGTTCCGCGAGCCCGCCTGCCGATCTCCTGGGCGCCGTCCGACTCGATGGAGTAGCCGAGAATGCCGGCCGAGCGGCGGATGATCTCGAACAGCGCCTCCGGCTCATAGAACTGGAAGTGGGAGACGATGCCGAAGCGATCGCGTAGGGGGCCGGTCAGCAAGCCCTGACGAGTGGTGGCGCCCACGACCGTAAAGGCCGGCAGGTCCAGGCGGATCGAGCGCGCCGCCGGGCCCTTGCCGATCATGATGTCGACCTTCGAATCCTCCATAGCCGGGTACAGGATCTCCTCGACGGGCCGACTTAGGCGGTGGATCTCGTCGATGAAGAGCACCGCGCCGGGCTCGAGGTTGGTCAGAATGCCCACCAGGTCTCCCGGCCTCTCGATGGCGGGGCCGCTCGTGATGTGAATGGGCGCGCCCATCTCGATGGCCACGATGTGGGCGATGGTCGTTTTGCCCAGCCCGGGCGGCCCGTAAAGCAGCAAATGATCCAGCGGCTCCCCCCGCTGACGGGCCGCCGTCAAAAAGACCCGCAGGTTCTCCTTCAACTTGGGCTGCCCGATGAACTCGTCCAGACGCTTGGGCCGAAGCGACAACTCGATCGGGCGCTCGCCTGGCTGCAGTTCGGGCTCGGTGACCGGGCCGCGCGTCATCTGGCCAGCGACCTCAGCGCATGCTTAAGCTGTTCCTCGACCGATTCCGCATGGTCGCGGGCAGTGTCGGCAGCCGTTTCGGCCTCCTGCCGCCGATAGCCGAGGGCCATGAGCGCATCAACCAGCGAGTCTTCGGGCACGTGCCGTCGCGCGTGTACGACCGCCGAGGCGCCCTCGATCTTGCGCACGAGCGACTCCTCCTGGATCTTGGTACGAAGCTCGAGGATGATCCGCTCGGCCAGCTTCGCGCCCACGCCCGTTGCACGGCAGAGGATCTTCGCGTCCTGCACGAGGATCGCGTTTGCGACCTCATCCTCGCCCAACTGCCCGATGAGCGCGAGCCCAATTTTCGGCCCGCATCCTTTGACTTCGAGCAACAGATCGAACAGGCGCCGCTGAAACGGCTCGAGGAAGCCGTAGAGGGTTACGGCGTCTTCGCGGAAAACTTGCCGCACCCGCAGCGTGACCTCTTCGCCTAGATCGGGAAGCCGCGCCGCCACGCTCTCGGGAAGCAGCACCTCGTAGCCGACGCCTCCGACGTCGATCAACGCCTGGCCGCCTCCGATCTCCAACAACTCTCCGCGCAGCAACCCGATCATGATGTTTCCCTTTGTCTACCACAGGACGAGCGAGGACCGCCGTTTTGAACTCCCGATTTGGATTTGCGTTAATGTAAAGACAGCCATGCTTATCACCACTCTCATTGCCTGCGCCGGAGTGACCGGCAAACTCTTCCTGGTCGGGGGAGGCCGCACGCCGGAGGAGGTCCCGGGGCGCTTCATCAAGGAGTGCGGAGGGCCGAGCGCCCTCATCATTGTGCTGCCGCTCGCGAGCGCCGAGCCGGACGGGCGCAGCTCGGAGAAGCTCCTGCAGGACAACGGCGCCAAGAACACCTGGATCTTCGCCAAGGCAAAGCCAACTCCCGAGGACCTCGAAGAGCTGAAGGGGAAGCTGAAGGAGGTGCGAGGGATCTGGATGCCGGGTGGGGTTCAGGGGCGCATCATCGAGCGCCTCGGCAAGAAGTGGTGCGACGAGAACATCAAGCCCCTCCTCGCGAAAGGCGTGAACTTCTACGGCACGAGCGCCGGTGCGATGGTCTGCTCGGACCCCATGATCGAAGGTCCCGGACCCGAGCCGGAGACCGCCAAGATCGGCCCCGGGTTCGGCCTCACGAGCTACATCATCGACAGCCATACGGCTCAGCGAAACCGCGTACCGAGGCTCAAGCACGCACTCAAGCAAGCGGGCCGGGAGAAGGGCATCGGCATCAACGAGCGCGAGTACGTGGTCATCCACGACGACAAGATCGTGGAGAAGACAGGAACGCCCACGATCATCGAGCCGGCCGCAGATATCGGCCGAAAAGAGCCAGCTCTGCGTTCGGGTGGTTGAACATGAGCTCGTGGTCGTGCGGGACCATCCGCGCGATCACGAGCGTCCAGTTGAACGGCCAGCCCCGCTCCCTGGCCAGTGCCTGGCCCCGCCTGAAGCACTCGACGCCCCGCTGAAACCGGCCGGGGCCCTGTCGCATCGCTTCCGCGCTGCCATCGAAGTATTCGTCGGGATGGTCGTCGGCGCTGCCGAGGTAGATCGTGAGCGGCTGGGCCAGGTAGCGGCGGATGACCTCGTCGTTCGAGAGTTCGGGCGGCAGGTTTCCAAAACCGTAGCCGAAGTTCATGTCACGGGTGGGGAAGAGATCGGATCCGGGATTGGCCGCGACCAGCCTTTCCGCGCCAGTGTCCATAAAGCCCGCCATCCGGATCACGAACTGGCCGCCGGCCGAGTGGCCGATCAAGTAGTAGGGCATTCTGGGACGGCCTTCCCGCGCCCGCACTTCGTTGGCGATCACCGGAATGTAGGAGTAGGTCCACTCTTCCTTCGGGGCCGCCTTCCCGTCCGGCCGCAGGATGCCGCCCCGTTGATACTTGATGCTTGGGAAGCGCTCCGAGTCGAACTTGGGCGCTACGATCAGGGCTCCGAAGCGCTCACCCATAGCTTGGGCATGGTCCCGATACTCGTCGGCATTGCGCAAGGTGCCATGAAACACCATGATCATGCGCCCGCCCAGGTAGGTCTTGGGCTTGTAGCAGAACACTTCCAGAGCGGTCCCCTTGACGGTGAGGTCCAGCTTGGAAGGTCCGGGCGGGAGGAGGGCACTTTGGCCCAGTGTGAGGGTGGCGATCAAGACGGAAGTCATAGTGGTCTTTCCCCTAGCAGAAAACGATGTTACACTGAAGTGTCTGAATCAGCCAAAGGGGGTTATCTCAGATGCGTTTCCGACATGCTTTTACACTCATTGAACTCTTAGTTGTCATTGCCATCATCGCCATCCTGGCCGCCATCCTCTTCCCGGTGTTCGCTCAGGCAAAGGAGGCTGCTAAGAAGACCCAGTCGATCAGCCAGATGAAGCAGATCGGCACGGCTGCGATGATCTACACGGGGGACCACGACGACGTCATGTGCATGGGCCTGACCCCGAACACTACCACGGGCGCCTGGCGAACCACCGGCGGACATCTCGTGCCGGCCGGCTGGAACTCCACCACCCGCTACATCCCGCACGAGGATGCGATGGGGTGGGCGAACTCGCTCGAGCCGTACAAGAAGAACTACGACATGCTGGAGATCCCCGGGGCTCCCAGCCAGCAGCCGCTGTCGGCGACCCTCTACTCGACGGCTTTGAGGCCGTGGAAGAAAGCGGGCGCGGTCATGAACGGAATCCTCCACACCTATCCGCTGGGCGGTGTTGCCAACGTGTCGCGGGCCACCATGTTCTGGCAGGGCTGGGGCAAGGCGAACTATGAGGGCGTCACGTACGTGCATCCGCGCCTCAACTGCATCGGCACGGCTTGGAGCGCATGCGTGTTCAACCCGAGCGGCTATCCGATGCCCGGCATGACCGACAGCAGCCAGCGCGGCGACATCTGGAACACGCCCGATACAATGTGGGTCCATGGCCGCGGCGCCGTTTTCGTCCATGTGGACACGTCGGCGAAGTGGCGGCCCCTAGGCGCCAACGCCGGAGCCACGACCCCGAGCGGGAACGGCAACAACGACCCGTTCTCGATCTACAACTCCCAGGGAGTCCCGCAGGAGATGTGGCGATGCTACGCGCCCGGCGCAACGGCTCGTTACTCCTGCTTCTTCCGGCCGGATAACGAGTTCTGATCGACTCATGATGCTCAGGACTTTCATCCTGGTTGGAATCCTGATCGCAGCGGCGGCAGGTTGTCGGTCTTCCGACGATCTGCCGCCCGACAATTCGCTTCCGCCTGCCGCCAACAAGGAGGAGGGGGAGGCGAGGGCGAGCGCTTCCGCGCCAGGGTTTAACCGCACTTCCGATGCGAACTGAGACGGAGCGCTCCCCTAGATCTCATAGGCCTATAGGTCCTACAAGTCCTATAGGCCTTAGGATTGACTAAACAGCCCCTACCACCGGATCAGGTTCGCGCCCCAAACGAGCCCCGCACCCATGCCGACCGTCAGCACCACGTCGCCTTGCTTGAGCCGACCCTGTTGCTCAGCTTCGTAAAGCCCAATTGGGATCGACGCGCCGCTCGTGTTGCCATACCGATCGACGTTGATGAACACCTTCTCGTCCGGCAGACCCAGTCGCTTGGCCGCCGAGTCGATGATCCTCAGGTTCGCCTGGTGGGGCACGAAGAGGTCGACTTCCGACGCGTCCATCCCTGCTTCCGCCAGCACTGCGCAACACGCGTCCCCGATGGCTTCCACCGCGAACCGATAGACCTCCGAGCCCGCCATGTAGATGGTCTTGCGGAACGCATCCGAGTCAGCGCGTTGCGCTGGGTGGAGCGAGCCGCCATGCTCCAAAGTGATGTGCCTGGCGCCCGACCCGTCGGCCTTCAGCACGGACTTGATCACTCCTCGGTCGGTATCTTGCATCGCGCTTAGCACCACTGCCCCCGCTCCGTCGCCGAAGAGGATGCAGGTGGAGCGATCGGTGTAATCCGTAAAGTGGCTGAGCGTGTCGGCGCCCATTACGAGCGCGTGGTCGATCTGGCCGTTCTCGATCATGGCCGCGGCGACCGAGGTGGCATAGACGAAGCCGGAGCACGCGGCCCCGACATCGAAAGCGCCGGCATTGCGCGCGCCGATCGCATCCTGGACCAGGCACGAGGTGGAAGGGAACAGCATGTCGCCCGTGACCGTCCCGCAGATGACCATGTTGATTTGCGAAGCGTCGACTCCGGAGCGTTCCAAGGCTTCCAGCGACGCCTCGGTAGCCAGCTTGCTGGTGGTTTCCCCTGGAACGCACACACGGCGCTCCCGAATACCGGTGCGCTGCACGATCCACTCATCGCTGGTCGCGACCATTTGTTCGAGATCCTTGTTGGTCAGAACCTTCTGCGGGATCGCGCACCCGATCCCAGTGACAACAGCGCGTCTACCCATGACTGATCATCAGATCCCTTTCGACGCTCTCCCCGATGGCCTCGACCACATTCCCTTCCACCGCACGCTCGGCCAGCAACAGCGCGTTGCGGATTGCGCGGGCGTTGCTGCGACCGTGGCAGATGATGCACAACCCATTCAAGCCTAGCAGCGGCGAACCGCCCACTTCCGCGTAATCCATCTGCTTGCGCAGCGGCTGCAAAACCTTCTTGACCGGCCAATACAGCGCGCGGAAAGGGCCCTGCGGCACATTCTCCTTGATGACCGACATAATGAGCTCCGCCACTCCCTCGCTCGTTTTCAGGACGACGTTGCCCACGAAGGCGTCGCACAGCACCACGTCGCAGGGCTGGGCATACATGTCCTTCCCCTCGATGTTGCCGGCGAACCACGGGTACTTCGAGAGCAGCAGGTAAGCCTGTTTGGAAAATGCATTGCCCTTCCCCTCCTCCTCGCCGATGTTGAGGAGGTGAACCTTGGGATGGGCCCGATTCACGACCCGCTCCATGTAGGCGCGCCCCATGAGTGCGAACTCGACCAGGTGCTCGGGATCGACGTCCGGGCTTGCGCCGGCGTCGAGCAGGAGGAACTGGCCGTGCTTGTTTGGCATCAGGCTGGCGATGGCGGGCCGGTGGATTCCGGGGATCTGCCGCCAACTGAGGAGGCATGCGGCGGTGCAGGCGCCGGTGTTGCCCGCCGAGACGAATGCCTTCGCCTTTCCGGTCTTGACCAAGTCTGCGCCGACCATGATCGACGAGTCCTTCTTTTTCCGCAGCGCCTCCGTGGGCTTCTCGTCCATTCCAATGACTTGGCTTGCCGGATGAATGTGGAGGTTTCTCGGGCTCGGGCTGGGCAGGAATCGTTCGATTTCGGATGGATCGCCAACCAACAACAACTGGCTGTGCAGCTCTTTGCATGCCTCCACTGCTCCCAGTACAACCTCGCGCGGGGCATGATCGCCCCCCATGGCATCGAGCGCAATGCTCAAGTGGCGTCTTCCTCGGGCTCCAACAAGTTGGACAGCTTCCCAAACTCCGGCCTACCACCTTGGTCCGGCCCCGAAAGCTCGCCACGCTGCTCCGCAACCGGACAAGGGCCTTCCCATCCGTACTGGCAGAGAGCCTGCATCGGCATGTTGACGATGAGCCCCTGCCGTATCAGGGCTTCCGGCATCAGGCTGTTACCTTCAAAGAGCTGAAAGGGCTCCTCCGGCTTGACCCGTGCGTAATCTTGGCTGCTGAAGCTGCTAGGCACCCCTTCGACCGGGAATTGCTCGTCCACGTCGAACTTGACGTCCACCTCCAGCGGGCCGCCGCAGCGGGCGCATTCCACGACTGCGCGCGTCGAGAACTCCCCCTTCAGGAGCAGCAGGTTGCCGGTGCTGACCGCTTCGAGATAGCCCTCTAGAGGCGTGAGCAAATCCACGTCGGCTTCTTGCGGCAACTCGGTGGAGATATCGACCGCAACCTTGCGGCCGGGATGCTGCAGCACATCGTTCAAGTCGAGCAGTTCATCCCGTCTCATGACGCGGGCTGAAGTGTACCAGGCAGTCTGACCGGCTCCCGACGGGCCGCTTCCCCATCCGCGAGGGTTCGATGTCCCTGCGTTCCGAGGCTAAGACCCGCGATGGTCACGCCCAAAGACGTCAGGGTGAGCCTGCTCCCTCTACGAGCGATGCCAAGACCCGGGCAGCATCCTCCGCCTCCTCGACTGTGGACGAAGGACCGAAGGTGAACCGAAGTCCCTCCCGCGCCTCCGTCTCCGTATAGCCCGCCGCCAGCAGCACATGACTGGGCTCCAAGCTGCCGGAGCTGCAGGCGGAGCCACTACCCGCCGCGACACCCTCGCGGTCGAGTCGAATCAGAAGAGTTTCAGCCTCGTGGCCCGGGAACCTGAGGTGCGCGTGTCCCGGCAACACGTTGCTCCAGGAAGAAACGCTCCAAGCCGGCTCGGAGAGTTCGCTCAGACACCGAACGAATCGATCGCGTGCCTCCATGCCCGGCAGAGGCCGCGCCCGCACCGCCGCCCCGAACCCGATGATCGCGGGGACGTTCTCGGTCCCACCCCTCAACTCCCGCTCCTGCCCTCCACCGGCGAGGAGCGGCTCGATCTTGACCCCGGCTTGCACATAGAGCGCTCCGACGCCTTTGGGACCGCCCACCTTGTGGCCAGACACGCTGACGAGGTCCGCCCCCAGTTCCCTGACCGACCAGTGCAGCGCCCGAAAACTTTGCACCGCGTCGGCGTGCATGAGAGCGCCGTGCTCGTGGGCCAGTTCCGCTACAGTGCTTGTTGGGTTGAGGGTTCCCAACTCGTTGTTGGCATGCATGACGCTCACCAGGAGCACGTCGGGGCCCAGCCTCGCCTGAAGGTCCTCGAGATCGATACGCGCCTGCCGGTCCACCCCCACCCGCTCTACCCGGTACCCCAGCTTTTCCAGGAGCCGCGATGTCTGAAGCACGCATGGATGCTCGGCTGCTCCAAGGATGATGCGATTGCGGCTCGAGTCGCGGTTTGCCAAGGCGGCACCAACGATAGCCAGCACCGCCGCCTCCGTCCCGCTGCCCGTGAAGATGACTTCCGCGAAGAGGCAACCGAGTGCCTCGCTGAGCGATTCGCGCGCCTCGTCGAGTGCCAGCCGGGCCCGGCGCCCCTCCAAATGCAGGCTGCTGGCGTTGCCGAACTCCCGCTCGAGCCAGGGCCGCATCGCCTCGAACGCCTCGGGCAGCATCGGCGTCGAGGCCGCATGATCGAGGTAGATCCGGCGCATCAGGTGTTGATGGCTACCGGACCGCCTTCAGCCACACTGCGGTACCCCGCCATCGCCCAGCGGGCGGCCTGGAGCCCATCGCGCGCGGTGACGGTCGGCGCGCGATCCTCCAAGATGCAGCGCACGAAGTCGTCCACCAGAAGCGTATCGAGGTCCGAACCGTAGAAGCCGACGTTATGGGCAGGGGTGCTCGAGTTGGAATAGACGTCCCAAGCCTGGTTGAACATGTCGATCTCGATGACGCCTTGGTCGCCCACCACGTTCATCGTGACGTCGCCCCAGGTCTTGAAGCTGGCCGGACGCGACCAACTGGAGTCGAGGGTGGCGAAGATGCCGGACGGAAACTCGATCGTCAGCATGGCGATGTCCTCCCACTCCTTACCGTACATGTTGTGCCCGATCTGCGCCTCGATGCGAGTCGCCTCCTCCCCCAGGAGCGCCCGCAGAAGGTCAGCCACGTGCACGACGTGGTCGATCATCGCCCCGCCCCCGCTCTTGTCGGTCTCGACGAACCAATCGAAAGGGCAGCGAC
>DATLGQ010000355.1:0-7530 GCA_035540435.1 Fimbriimonadaceae bacterium | reverse complement strand
ACCACCAACCTTGTCAGCGGCTTCCTGATTACGGATCGGATGCTCAAGATGTTCAAGCGGCGCGAGCCGAAGGCGGCTCTCATGAGCTTCCTGCCGCCGGTGTTGCTGCTCGGAATGGCACACCAGGGCGGAGCGCTTGCGGCGCCGGCCGGTTGGCAGCAAGTGGTCGCACAACTGGCGTACCTGGTGGCCACGGCGCTTTTCGTTCTTTCGCTGAAGTGGCTGAACACTCCCTCGACCGCCCGCCAAGGGGTGATCGCGGGCGAGGTCGGCATGCTGCTGGGCGTCGCCGGCACTCTGCTGCTGCCACAGGTGCAGGTATACGCCTGGATCTTCATCGCGATGGCTTTGGGAACCGTGCTGGGCGTGATCATCGCAGTGATGACTCCCATGACCGCGGTCCCGCAGCGCACCGCCTTCTCTCATGCATTCGGAGGGGCAGCGGTCGGACTGGTCGGCACCGCCAAGTACTACTTCTGGCTGGGCGAGGCGGGCATGCTCACTCACTTCAAGATGGGCGTGATCGCCTTCGAGGTCCTGCTCGGCTTCCTCACCTTCACTGGCTCCCTCATGGCCTTTGGCAAGTTGGCGGACCTGCTGCCGGGACGTCCGATGGTCTACCGCGGCCAGAACCTGATCAACTTCACGCTCCTGGCGTTGGCCCTGGTCATCGGCATCGTGCTAACGGTGGACCCCACCCAGCAGCAGCTCTACCCGTTCCTGATCGTCTTATCCCTGCTGTTCGGGGTGCTGCTGATCCTGCCCATCGGCGGGGCGGACATGCCGACCGTCATCTCGCTGCTGAACTCGTACGCCGGTCTTTCGGCGTCGGCTATGGGGTTCGTGCTCGATAACAAGCTGCTGATTGTCGCGGGCGCCTTGGACGGCTCGTCCGGCCTCATTCTGTCGATCATCATGTGCCGCGCCATGAACCGGTCCTTCACGAACGTCCTCTTCGGTGCGTTCGGCCAAGTGCAGACCGCTACCGGCAAAGTCGAGGATCGCACCGTGCGCAGCGCGTCCCCGGAGGAGGCGGCCTCGATCTTGGAAGCGGCTTCGAGCGTGGTGGTCATTCCTGGCTACGGGATGGCGGTCGCGCAGGCCCAACACAAGGTGCGCGAGCTCTACGACACGCTGAGCCGGCGAGGCATCGACGTCAAGTTCGCGATTCACCCAGTAGCCGGACGCATGCCGGGCCACATGAACGTGCTGTTGGCCGAGGCCGATATCCCCTACGACCGAATGGTCGAGATGGATGACATCAACGGCGATTTCCCTCAGACCGACGTCGCGCTGGTCATCGGCGCAAACGACGTCACGAACCCGGCGGCGCGCCACGACAAGACCAGCCCGATCTATGGAATGCCGATCCTGGACGTGGACAAGGCGCGGACGGTGATGGTGATCAAGCGCTCCATGTCGGCCGGTTTCGCTGGCGTCGAGAACGAGCTGTACTTCATGGACAAGACGCTCATGCTGTTCGGCGACGCAAAGGGATTCGTGGGAGAGATCGTGAAAGAGCTGCCGGCGCCGGCAGCGGCGCGCTAGGAGGTGCATGCGTTCGCGTCTACCCCTGCCATACTGAGGCAAACCCAGCCCAGGGGGAGTCAACCATGCCCGAAACCAAGACTTATTCCGTGCCCAACATCTCGTGCAACCATTGCGCGGCGGCGATCCTTGAGGCCCTCGAGGACGCGCCGGGAGTCAGCGCCGTGGAAGTCGACGTCGAGCACAAGCAAGTGAAGGCCGTCGTCACGGACCTCGATGCGGAGCAGTATCTGAAGTCGCGTCTCGATCAAGAGGGATATCCGGTTCGGGAGTAGGATCCTCTTCTTCCCATAGCCGCACGTCGCGTCGTTCACGGACCAGTCGGGTGCCTACGACGTAGGTGACGATCGCGACCCCGATGGGATATAACAAGCCGGCGTACATGTTCTTGGTACCGGCGACCATGGCGGTGCCAATGAAAGGCACCAGCCCGCCAAAGACGCCGTTGCCGATGTGGTACGGCAGCGACATCGAGGTGTAGCGGATCCGGGTCGGGAACAGCTCTACCAGGAACGCTGCGATCGGCCCATAGACCATCGTCACGAAGATCACCTGCACGAACACGAGCAGGGTGAGGAGCACGACGTTGGGGTTCGGCGAGCCTGCGGCTGGGGTGTAGCCGGCAGCAGCCGTCATGCCCATGTAGATGGGAATGTAAAGGAGCGCAGCGAGGGCGCAGCCTGCCATCATGATCGGCTTACGACCGACCCGGTCGCTGAGGGCGCCAAAGACGATAAAGAAGGGAGTCCCCAGCAGAAGTGCCACCGCGATGATCTGGTTCGAGGTGACCATATCCACCTTCAGAACGGTCTGGAGGTAGTAGAGAGCGTAGAACTGGCCGGTGTACCAGACGACCCCTTGTCCGGCGGTGGCGCCGAAGAGGGCGAGCAGCACGAGACGCCGGTTCTGTGGGTTGGCGAAGCTCTCCTTGATCGGCGACAGTGAGGCCTTTCCGCTCGCTTTGAGGCGGGCGAAGAGAGGCGATTCCGACAGCCGCACCCGGATGTAGTAGGAGAAGAAGATCAGGACGATCGAAAGCAGGAAGGGAATCCGCCAGCCCCACTCCTTGAAGTCCTCCTCACCCACGAGCTGACGGGTCGCGAGGATGACGCCGAGCGAGGTGAAGAGGCCGAGGGTCGCTGTGGTCTGGATAAAGCTGGTGTAGAAGCCCCGCCTACCGTCCGGACTATGCTCGGCCACGTAGGTGGCTGCGCCCCCATACTCGCCCCCGAGCGCGAGGCCCTGGATCAAGCGGAGCAGCACCAGCGCCGTGGGCGCGAAGATCCCAATCTGGGCGTAGGTCGGCAGCAACCCGATCGCGAAGGTGGAGCCACCCATCAATAGCAGGGTCACCAGGAAGGCGTACTTGCGACCCACGATGTCTCCGATCCGGCCGAAGAAGAGCGCGCCGAATGGGCGCACGACGAAGCCGGTGGCGAAGATGGCGAGCGTTGAGAGCAAGGCGGTGGTGGGATTCCCTTCGGGAAAGAAGGAGGTGGCGATGACGGTCGCCAAGCTCCCGAAGATGTAGAAGTCGTACCACTCGATAAGGGTCCCGGCTGAGGAAGCCAAGATAACGCTCCAGATGGATTGCGGACGATCTGCTGCGGGCGCGGCCATGTCGGTTGGGTCTGATTCGATGCCGCGCTGGGAGATTCCTGCCTGCGCAGGATTTCACACGGCAGCTTCGAGCGCCACGCTGAACTGTTGACGATAGAGGCGTGCATACAGGCCGCCCGCCTGAAGGAGCTCCTGATGAGTTCCCTGCTCGACGACCTGGCCGCGTTCCATCACCACGATCGCGTCTGCCTTGACGATCGTCGAGAGACGGTGGGCAATGACGAAGCTCGTGCGGCCCTCCAGGAGGTTGTCCAGCGCCTGCTGCAGCAGCGCCTCCGTCTGTGAGTCGAGCGAGGAGGTCGCCTCGTCCAAGATCAGGATTTTGGGGTCGGCGAGAATCGCGCGCGCGATGGCCAGCCGCTGCTTCTCGCCTACCGAGAGCTTAACCCCCTCCTCGCCGATCTTCGTGTCGTAGCCGTCCGGCATGCCGAGAATAGCCTCGTGCAGGGCGGCAGCCATGGCAGCCTGGTGCACTTCCTGCTCGGTCGCATCCATCCGACCGTAGCGGATGTTCTCGAGGATAGAGGTGTTGAAGATGACGCTTTCCTGAGCCACCACCCCAAGCTGCCTTCGGTACGACAGGAGCTGGGTTTCTCGGAGGTCCACGCCATCGACCAGGATCGCGCCCTCCTTGGGATCGTAGTTGCGCAGGAGCAGGCTGGCCAAGGTGGTTTTGCCTGAGCCACTGAATCCCACCAGAGCCACCATCTGACCCGGCCGGACGTGCAGGTTCATCCCTCGAATCACCGGCTGACCTGGCTCGTACTCGAACCAAAGGTCGCGAAACTCGACCTCACCTCGTATTGGTGGCATAGGCGGCGCCTCAGGGACATCGACGACCGCGTTGGGGGTATCGAGCGTGCGGAAGATCCGGTTGAGCGCCGCTTGCGCGCGCGAAATCGGGTCAAGAGACACGAGAAACCGCACGATCGGCCCGTAAACGTAGCCGATCGAGTACAGGAGGAACATCACGAGCGTTCCCGGCAGGATTTCACCCCTCAATGCCAGGAGGCCGCCGTACCACAGCACCAGTCCCTGGCCGATTCCGCACAGGGCGTCGGCGGTGGTCCAGAGCCCTCCGCCAAGAGAGCCTTGGGTGATGTTGAGACCCATGAGCTCGCGCGTGAGACCCATAAAGCCCCGAGCCTCGGTCCGCTCCCGTCCGAAGCCTTTGACCACCTGCACGCCGGTGAGCTTCTCCTGCATGTCGCCGAACATGATGTCGCGCTTGGCGCGGATGCCTTCGCTCGTGCGCTGGATGGGCTTGAGGTATCGCCGGAAGTTCAGCAGGTAAAGGGGGAGGATGCACAGGGACAGCAGCGCCAGGGGCACATGGATGGTGAAGAGGAGAATCAACACGAAGACGAGCTGAACCGCGTCGCTCACCATCGTGTTGAGGTTGCCGGTGATCAGTTGGTTGACGGTGCCGGCATCGTTGATGACGTTGCTGACGAGCTTGCCGGTCTGGTTCTTCTCGAAGTACGCAAGCGGCAGGGACTGCATGTGCTCGTAGAGCTTCTGGCGCATTCGCAGCAGGAAGCGCTGGCCGAGCAGGCTCGTGCAGACGCCGAGGGCGTAGCCGAGGCAGCCGGCAATGGCGGCGAAGCCGACGACGTATCCTAGATAAAGGCCCGTGTTGATCGGTTGGCCGGCCTGCAGCCTGTTCACGATGTCGCCGAGGATCAGAGGAGGGACGAATCCGAAGGCCGACTGCAGAATCGTGAGCGCGACGCACAAGAGCTGCAAGCGCCTGAACGGGCGCAGCTCGTGATAGAGCCGCTTGAGCGACGAGATGCGCCTCGGTGGTGCGTTTTCGTCGGTCGCTGGGTCGGAAGACATGAGTGAGCGCGCCGGTCAGCCCATGTTGGCACTTTCGAGCGAGCGAACGCGTCAGCTTTAGGGAGCGGCGCAGGGTTTGGGGTTATCTTTGATATGAGGCTTCGACAGCACTTCGACGAGCGTCTGGACGAGATCCGTTCCGACGTGTTGCGCATGGGCGGTATGGCATGCGACATGGTCCGAATGGCGGTGGACGCGGCCATGAATGGCGAGATCGAGTTAGCCGGTGAGGTTATCCGGTCGGACGACGAGGTCGATTTTCTCGAGGACGACACGGTGAACCGGGCGGTCCTTCTCGTTATGCAGGAGGCTCCGGTCGGGCGGGATCTGCGGTTCCTGGCGGCGACGCTCGGCATCATCGGCGAGATCGAAAAGGTCGCCGACGACGCTTGCAAGCTCGCGAGGCGATCGACGAAGCTACAAGGCTCGTTCCCAGCCGAGATGAAGTCGGCGCTCCTGGAAATCGGGGAGCAGGCGCGGCAAGCCTTCGCCAGCTCTCTCCGGCTCTATGCGGAGTACGACGACGCTCTGGCCACCCAGATCATCAAGTCCGACAAAGAGATCGACGGGCAGTACAAGGCCGCGCGCAATCGCCTCTTCGAGCTGATCAAGAAGAACCCGGACGCGACTGAGCATCTGGTTCGAACTATCGAGATCTTCCACGCGCTCGAGCATGTGGCCGATCACGCGGTGGAGATCGCCGGGCGGCTCAAGCTCCATTACTCCGAGACTCCGCCGCTCCCGCCGCAGCCGGTACCCTAGAGCGCGATGCGCCTCTTCCTGATCCGCCACGGCCAGACCGCCTGGAACGCCGAGGGTCGCGCGCAAGGGCAGACGGACATCGGACTCGATGAAGGCGGATTGGTTCAAGTCGAGCAATTGGCCCATGCGTTTTCAGGTGAGAGGCTCGGCGAGATCTGGAGCAGCGACCTGTTGCGGGCTCGTGAGACCGCGGAGCCGGTGGCGGCGCAAACCGGAGCACGGCTGCGGCTCGACCCGCGACTGCGAGAGCGCACGTTCGGAGAGTGGGAGGGCCTGCCATTCGAACTGATTGCGCGGAAGACGCACGAGCTTCACAGCGATGCCCAGGACTCCTTGGACGTGCAGCCACCCCGGGGCGAGTCGGTTCGGCATGTATGGGAGCGGCTCGCGCCGGTCGCCGAAGCGGTCTTCTCGTACCCACGCGATCTCGCCATCGTTACCCACGGCGGCTCGGGAGCGCTCCTGCTCGCCCGCCTGCTCAAGGGCACCCTCCAGACGGCAAGAGCCTTCCGCTTCGGCAACACCGCGATCACCCAACTCACCAGGCGCCCCGAGGGCCTCTTCCTCATGGAGCGGTACAACGACCTGTCGCACCTCCTCCTTCCTGCCCGACAAGGGGACCTCGATGGCGCGCATCGTTAGGGCGTGGCCGTCGGTTCTGTCGGCGGCGCTCGTCCTGCTCGCGTTTCCGCCCTTCAACCTGGGCCTCCTCGTGTTCGTCGCGCTGGCGCCCTGGCTGGCAACGCTTCGCGATGCGGATGCCAAGAGCGCGCTCAAGAGCAGCTATGCCTTCGGCCTGACCCTGGGCCTCGGCCAGATGTTCTTCCTCATGCCATTTGTCAGCCGGTGGACCGGCAGCTACGGCCTTGGTTTGGCGCCCTGGCTGTTGACCGCGTTCGCCTTCGGTCTCTACTTCCTGTTGGCGGGCTGGCTCATGTGGCGCGCCTGGAGAGCCGGTCGTCCCTGGGCGATCCCGCTCATTTGGGCGGGAGTGGAGTTCTTCCGGTCGTATGTGCCGGTGTTTGCCTTCCCCTGGGGGCTCCTCGCGACGCCCCTTTGGCCTCTCCCCCAGATCGTCAGCAGCGCCTACTATGGGAGCATCTACCTGGTATCCGCTTGGATTATGCTGCCGAACCTCGTGCTGGCTTTGTTCCTGTTGAAGGAGCGGCCGGGCGCCTACCGAGGTCATCTGACGGTGTTCGCGCTCGTGCTCATGCTGTCCGCCTTGAGGTATTCGACCCCGATCGAGGGCGAGCGCAAGGTCATCGTATCGGGGCAGCCGGGGGTCGATCTGGCCTTTGGGCGCCGCGAAGACAACGACATCGCGATTCGCGAGGCGGTCGCGCAGTTGTCGTCGCTGGCGCAGGCAGGCGGGGCAGATCTGCTGGTGTTGCCGGAGGGCCTCGTCAGCGCCGGCGCCTCCATTCCACCCGCGACCAACTTCGACGTTCCCGAGGAGGTGCCGGTCCTGTTCGGGGGCCAGCGGGGGCGCGATCCCAAGTACCAGAGCGCTTTCGCCTATGACGGCAAGTGGTCGTACGCCGACAAGACGCGGCTGGTGATCTTCGGCGAGTTCGTGCCGGGGCGCGACTGGATCCCGTTTCTGAGTAGCTTCAACCTGCCTTCCGGCGACCTGGCGGCTGCCGACAAGATCCAGACCATCGAGGTCGCCGGCATTCGGGTCGGCGCGATCATCTGCTTCGAGGCGCTCTTCCACAACATCGCCGCAACTCATGCTTCCAATGGGGCTCGGCTGTTGGC
>DATLGQ010000354.1:0-7204 GCA_035540435.1 Fimbriimonadaceae bacterium | reverse complement strand
CCCTACACCTATTCGGTGGCGCTGGTCTACCGACTCAACTCCATCGATCTCCCGGACGGCGGTAACACGACGACCGGCGGTACCGGCGGCATCGGTGGGACGGGTGGCATCGGCGGCACCGGCGGCACCGGCGGCACTGGCGGCACCGGCGGCATCGGCGGAACGGGTGGCACGGGCGGCACCGGTGGTACGGGAACGACCGGCGGCACCGGTGGCACAGGTACCACTGGCGGTGGCGCCGGCGAGTGCTTCTTCATCTCGCAGCGCACCAGCGCCGTCGGGATCGCCACGCCCTACAACCGGCCGGAGCTGGTTTCGCCGGCGTCCAACGCGGTCATCAGCACCCGCATCCCGTTCCAGTTCAACTCGGTTGTGAACCCGGCGTTCCCGACCACGGTCGAGTACGTGGTTCAAATCTCGACGAACCCGAACTTTACGCGGGGCCAAACGAGGACGATTGCGCGGATCACCCGGACCGACACCGGCACGTTGAGTGTCGGCGGCGATGTGGACACCTCGCAGTTCTTCCCGGGCGCGACCGAGCTCTGGTGGCGAGTGGGAGCGCGGAACGTGGCGGATCGTCCCGGTCCGGTGCCGGATGCGACGGGCGAGAGGTACATCTTCAGCCCGCCGCGAAGGTTCACGAGGCCGGCGCAGCCGCCCGGACCTCCCGGCCCTCCGTAGAAAAAACGGACACGAATCGCTCCCGTGGGTGACGCGCGGGAGCGATTCTACGATGTAAGCTAAACCGTCCTCACAGTTTCATACAAGTTCTTAAGGTCATAACATGAACAATGTGAATCGCAAAATCCTCGGGCTGGCCTTGGTGATGGGCCTCGGCGTCACCCAGGCGGCGGCCCAGCTCGGGTGGTGGGTCTGCTACGACACCAACGAGACCACACCCCCTCCGCCGCATAGCAACGATTGGGGTGTGCTTCCGCTGTTTGGAACCTCGCTCTTTCGGATATCTCTCGGTCTGAGCGGCAATACCACCTACGGTGGCGGAACCAATCCCGGCCCCTGTTTCCAGCCAGCAGCGGTGATGAACGCTCGGGGCCGCATCGGCTTCGCGATCGGTGAGGAAGGGTCGGTGCAGTCGAGCTTCGACGACAACCTGCAGCTCACCATGGGCATGCCTGTCGACATCGGCGGGACTGCCGGCTATGCGACTTCGACCCGCGACGGTGCCCGGACTCTCTTCGGTCAAAACGGCTTTACCCTGCAATTCGTTGGCGCCAGCCACCGATACTTCGTGGCCGAGACCATCAACGACAGTGTTCGGGTGCGATTGCAGGTGGACGTGTTGGGCGACGCTGCCAGACTTCGCTGGACCCTTACGAATCTGGACAACGCCGCCAGCCATGGCCTTGGCCTTTGGTTTGGGCAGTGGGTTGCGATGTTTGCCCAGCAACCAGACCCGGCTACCGGCGCCATCACGAGTGGCGGCATCGTTCCTCTCTTCGTACCCGGAGTCACTCCGGCAGAAAAGGAAGGTTACGTCACCATTCCGACGGGGCGGCCGCCTCGTACGGACCAGCGGTGGATTAGAGCTACGAACCCTGCCGAGTTCCCGAACTGGGTCAACTTCAACTTCGGCCAAACCTCGGCTTTCGGACTGCGGCTTGAGAACGGTCCGAGCGAGGCGACGAGGGAAGCCGACTTCAATGGCCTGCCGACCGGCCCGAGCGATGCGACGGAGGTCGCTGAGTTTGCACTCGGCAAGCACATCATCTTCGGCTTCGGTGGTCTCCTCGCCTCCGGCGGAACTTGGTCCGCCGGTCTGGGATCGGACGGGACGTTCCCCGACAACATCCTGCCGGACACGGAGTTCCTCTATCAGCAGTCGTACATCCAGAAGTTCGCGGAGCAGCCGGTGCCCCCGGGCGGCTCTCGGGTGATCACGGCCTACTACCGTGGCACCACGATGACCGGCAACTATTCGCGACCGTACTCGGTCGTGGTCGATGGTCCCAAGCTCTTGGCGACAGACAATGCCGGCGTCAACGGCTTGGAGCCCAACCCCTTCACGATTCGGGTGTACGTGGACAACACCAGCGGCTTCTCCGGGGTCAACACCGAAGTCCCGCTTAACGACGTTAAAGTGTCGATCTCGCTGCCTCCAGGATTGAGCCTGTCGGGCGGCGACCAGCCGCTGAAGATCATTCCGGTGGCCGAGCCAAGCCCGGACATCCTCCCCTTCGTGGAGTTCCTGGTCGAGGCGGACGGGATCGTCAACGGGGAGCTTCAGTACTCGGTGACGGTGGAGCCGACCCCGGGACCCAAGAAGACGGTGTTTGGCCGCGTTCAGGTTTCGAGCACACCTCGACTGGAGTTGAACGAGGGTCCGAACTTCGTGACGGTTCCCTGGCTCTTCACCGACACCTCATGGGAGGCTATTCTGGGGCTGAACAGCCCACAGGACTTCCAGGCATTCGTCTGGGACCCCGAGCAGCAGGGCTACGTGATCTCGACCAGTGCCGAGCGCGGAAAGGGCGTCTGGCTCATCATGAACGATGAGTTCGGCTCGCACCCGCTGCAGAGCAACCCGCAGGTGCCACCCGACGTGGTTACCGGCGCGCCGTTGACCCAGCTGAAGGACGGCTGGAACATGATCGGCAATCCGTACCCGTACGCGATTCCGCTCAGTCAGCTCGTGGGCGTCTCGGCGGCGAACCCGCAGCAGAGCTTCACCTGGCTCGAACTCGTGAACCAGGGAATCGTGTCCGGCTCGCTTGCCTACTGGGATGAAGATGCCGGCACCTACCGGTTCATCGACGGTCCCGAAGCGGTCCTTCAGCCCAATGTGGGCTACTGGCTCTTCGTGTTCACGGCGCAAGACTTTACTTTGAGTTGGCCGCCGGTATTCGCGGAGTTCCTGCCAGGCTCGACCCGCAGCCGCAGCGCTTGGGTTCAGTCGGACAAGCAGTGGCGACTGGCTTTGGTAGCCCGCACGAACAACTCGATCGACGACGAGAACTACGTGGGTCAGGCTGCCACCGCGGCCGATGCGACGCGGCTTCGCCGAATGGAGCCGCCGATGAACCCGGTGCAGACGCTCTCGGTGTTCATCGAGGGCATGGTGAACGGCAGGTCGGCGCGGCTGGCCCAATCCCTGTCCGATACGGCCGGACGCAAGGAGTGGAAGGTCGTCGTTCAGTCGACTCAGCCGGGCGACGTCACCCTGACGTGGCCGAACCTCAGCACGGTGCCGAAGAACACCCGCTGGCGACTGATCGACGTCGCGACCAACACGGTGCGCGACCTGCGCCAGACGTCCGGCTATACGTTCACGATGAACGAAGCGGGTACCCGTGAGTTCAAGATCCAGGTCGAAAGCGGCGGAGTCGCCCGACCGACGATCGGCAACGTGCTGGTAGCGCGAGACGGCCGAGGCGCCAGCTCGAGCTTCACGATCACCTACACGCTCTCCACGAGCGCCACGACCTCGGTGCGAATCCTGTCGGGTTCGGGCAAGGAGGTCTACACAGCGACTCGAGGCAGAGCCGACAGCGCCGGCGAGAACCGCGTCACCTGGAATCTCCGGGACAACGCGAACCGCGCCGTCGCTCCCGGTACCTACCGGGTGGAGATTCTCGCGGAAGGCGAGGGCGGCGAGCGCGTGCGCAAGTTCGTGCCGATCAACGTCACCCGCTAACCGCCGGGAGTATCGAACGAAGGGACCAGAGAGATCTGGTCCCTTCTCTGCTTGAAATGCGCACTAACCCGAGCCTCGCGTCCGTCCGAACTTACGGGATGCTCACCCGGCCCCTCGCGGCTCTGCTGCTACTCTCGATTCTTCCGTTGCTCGCGCTGGCCGGCAACGGCGATGTCCGGCTGGAAGCTTATCCGGCGATGACGGTGGCGGATGGTCGCAGCACGGTGACGATCAGCGCGACCGTGCGGACGCTGGGCGGCTCACTCGTCCAAGATGGCACCCAAGTCGTATTCACGACCGAGCTTGGCACTTTTCGGGAGAGCGTGGTGCCGACGGTGAACGGAGTCGCTCGAGCCGTGTTCGTCGCCGGCAGCATTCCAGGCACCGCCAAAATCACGGCTAGCGCCTTTGCTCTCAACGCCAGCGCCACTTTCGATCTGGAACTTGTCGGTGACAAGGCTCTTCTGTCGAGCGCGCGTGAGTACATCGAGGTGACCGCGCCGCGACATCTCATGTACAGCCTTGAGCTCAAGACCATCGTAGCATCCGGACCGAACAAGAGCATCGTGGTCAAGTACCGGGACGTGACGGTCGAGGCGGACGACATCCAGCTCACGGTGCCGACCTACGAACTCAGAGCGCGGAAAGCCCGCTACCGCTCCAATGCGTTCGACGCCGAATTCGATGAGCTCTACATCCAGTTGAACACCCGGAAGGGCTATGGGGTGACGCTGTTTCCCGACCACGAGTTGACCATCGCCGGTTTGGGGCGGGGGATCGCCTTTGTGCCGGGCAGGCAGGTGGAGCGGTACGGCCTGGCGTCGATTTCGAGCGGCGGGGTGAAGAAGCTGGCGCCGGGAGAGTCGGCCCCGGCCGAAGCGTTTACCTTCGTTGAGCTCATCGATGATCCCAGCCTCGTGGCGGCCAAGAAGGCGGTGGCCTATCCGCGGCGCGAAGTGCAGTTTCATCGGGCCGAGATCTACGTGGGTGGCACCCGGGTGATGCGGATGCCCCTCTTCCAGGTCAACATCCATGGCACGACCCCCCTGTTGACCGATTCGATCATCAACGTCAACGACAATCAGCTCGCGGTCAACTACCCCTATTACCTGGACCTGCGTCCCGGGCAGACGAGCTTGCTGCGGTTTCGCTCCGGTGAGCGCTACGGACGCAGCGGCGCGGGTACGCGGGGGGCATTCCTGGACTACGAGCTTTCCTGGAACCGGGGCGACGACATGGACGGCGGGCTCACGATCAGCAGCATCGGGCGTCGCGACTGGGGAATCGGCCTGCGGCAGCACCTGCGCTTCAACGAGCGAACGTCCGCTTTTGCCTACTTCGATGTGGCGTCGCTGAAGAGCGTGTATGGGTCGGGCAGCCTGAGTCATCAGCTCGACGGCTATCAGCTCAGCCTGAGCGGCTACTCGAACCGGACTCTCAAGGGGCCGCGTTACGAGAATCAGAATGCCGCGCTGGTCGTGGAGAGGGAGCCGATCAAGATCGAAGGCTTGCCGGTCAAGCTTCACTACGGCCTGACCGCCACTCATCAGGCCACCAAGTACCAGACCGGAGAGCGGAGCCAGACTGCCGTTGGCTTGCGCGCCCGAGCCAACATGCTGCCTCAGACGCTCGACCGGGACACCGTCCTCAACGCCTCCTTCAACGTCGGGAGGCTCATGGGCCATAACGTGAACAGAGGGCTGACGCTGGGCGCGTCCGCCAGCCTGAACCGCCGGGTTGGCCGTTACGCCAACCTCTTTCTGACGTACGACTACGCCGACGACGGATTCAACAGCTCGTTCCTGGGCCGGCAGAACGTCTCGGCACGCGCTTACGTGGGGGCCGGCAACGCATCGCTGGAGGCCGCCATGTCCAAGAGCCTCGAAATCGAGCGCTCGAACCTCAGCCTGGATGCCAGCTACAAGCTGGGACGGGATTGGAAACTCTACGCGAGCTATCTCGACGACCACTACATCGGGTACCGCTACCTGGAATACAACTTCACCCTCGGCTACACCATCGGCTTTCGCGAGTTCGGTCTGACCTGGTCCAGCCGCACCAAGCGATTCGGGATTCAGGTTCTTGGCGCGTCGTTCAACTAGCCTGCTCTTGCTGCTGCTCGGGCTGGTCGCGACCGGCCAGAGTCAGCCCTTTGGGCGCTTTGGCTACACCGAGCGGCACCTCCTTCCTTCGTTCGAGGTGGATGCCACTGGGTTCAGGGCTAGACATTCTACAGCTTCGCCCTTCGGCTTCGAGTCGGCCGGCAAGAGTTGGAAGCCGCTCTTGACGAGTGAATTCGGTCAAACCGTGCAGTTGGCCGGCATCGGGCGCGGGCCCCTCAAGCTCAACTCAGACCTCCTGTCACTCGGGTTCGGGCTGTATTTCCAGAATGGCTTCGGCTTCGTGCTGGCTACGGAGCGCCCGCCCTTCCTGAGCTGGGCTGCCGGAAGTGTGGGGCCGGGCGTGCCCACGCCCGAGTCTTCTTGGGTCTTGGTGTCGTTCGAGTCGCCGCAGCCCCCCATTTTGTTAGCCTTCGATGGGGAACCGGCGAGTGTGAAGGTCACGGGTCGGCCGGGTCAGTGGCTCGTTCGCAGCGAGAAGATGTCTGCCCTGTGGGTGCGGGTGAGCGCGCCATTCGGGGTGGAGCCGAGAGCGACTTCGACTGCCGCCGAGCTGGGCGCGGCCGTGCGCCGGGTAACCGAGTTCGAGCCCTTCTGGACGAGGCGGACTCCGCGCCACCTACGGGTAGCGGTCGAGGAGGAGCCTACTGCCTTGACCGCGACTTGGACCTTCAGTGGGCCTGGCGCTGCCCTGCCGCAGGCCCTGCTACTGGCGACGAACGCCGGATATGGCTTGCGCATCGAGTCGGAGTTCTCGCGCATAGATGCGCCCACCGCCGAAGGGCCGACCGCGCTGCTCGACGGTAAGGAGCTTCGGGTGCGCTTTCCCATACGCCGGGTGCCTACGGGGCGGGCGGTAGGCGTCGGGCCCGCGCCCGAGACGATTTCGACAGCTTCGTGGCTGGACGTGCCGAGCGTGGTCGAGCTCGCGCTTGCCAACATGATTTCCTGCCGCGAGGCGGCGCTGCGGCAGGAGGGCGACCGCATCCTTAGCGAATACTTTGCCCAGACGCAGTACCTGGAAGAGCCGGCTACCCGCCAGAAGCTGCCATTTGCCCCAAACGGGGCCGGTATGGATGTAGCGGCGGCTCACAGCCTCCTGATGCAGGCTCTCGAGAATAGTAGGCGGGCGTCGTCGAGCGGCAACTCGCTGCTCACTTCGCTGGCATGGCGGCGCGACTGGTCGAGCTGGCGGCTTTGGGGGCCGGAGCCGGTGGTCGGACGCAGAGCCGCTGCGCTTGCCTCGATCACTGCTGCCCTGTGCCCCGAGCCGGAGCGTCGCTTGCACGGCGCTCTCTTTCAGGCTGGCTTGGCGGCAGAACGCGCCTATCACACTTGGAGCGGAGTCAAGGGGGCGTTGATCGAGCCGCTCGCCGAGCTGAGGCGGGCTCTGTTCGCCGGTGGGAAGGATGCATTCGGCGCCTTGCTG
>DATLGQ010000353.1:0-1520 GCA_035540435.1 Fimbriimonadaceae bacterium | reverse complement strand
TGTCCAACCTGCGCCGGGCCTTCCGCCAACTTTGTGAACGGGCTGGGCTGGGCTCGGACTGGACGACGTACGAGCTTCGGCATTCCTTCGTCTCGCTCGTGTCTGATCAACTCGACGACCTGGTCAAGGTGGCCGACCTCGCCGGACACGTCGACACTCGCACCACCGAGGGGTACCGGCACTCCGTCCGCCCGTCCCTGCCACACGCCATCGAGGCGTGGGAGCGCTTCCTCGAGCGAAGTCATTCCGCCGAACAGGCTGACAGCGGTAGGCAATTATGGAGGACATGATCCTGCTGACCCGAGAGGAGGCGTAGGAGGTGCTGCGCGTTCTCGAGCGCGCGGTGGACGCTGCCGATCGCGCTGGCACTGAGGACGCCCAGGCGCACTCAGCCTTCAGGACGGTCGCCAGCAAGCTGTTGCCGGACCTGTTCCCCGACCAGTGACCGGCGTAGCCTGGGAGGCGATGGTGGACGAGCAGCCGACGATCCCGACGTTGACCGCGGCCGAGCAGCTCGGCATCGACGTCGTCGAGGTGTACCGGATGATCGACGAGGGGCGACTGACCGCCTCATGGGACGGCAAACGCCTCGTGGTCCCGGTGGCGGAGATCGAGTCACTGGTCCGGCCAGCTTCCTGACCGCTACGGCGGCCGAAAGCTGCACGGAGGTCTACGAAGAGGCCTTCCGGCGTCGCTTGCCCGAGGTGCCCGCTCGCTTCATCTCCTCCGCCATGACGTCCGGTGCTGAATCGTCCAGGTCTGCGAGCAGCTCGAACAGCCTCTCCAGGACATCCTTGGCCTCCTCGACGCTGCCGAAGCGGCTCCGCAGCCCGGCCCTGGCCCTCTGCGCCATGAGATGGGACAGCCGGTCAGCCAGATCAGCCGGGGAGACGCTCGGCTTCTCCCTCTTGCTCTTCGGCTTCGGGGCGATGCTGGCCGAGTAGTCGAGCAGCTCGGACTCCAGGTAGCCCAGGTTCTCGGGCGAGCCCAGCATGGCATCGAGCATCACGATCGGGTCGAGGCCCTTCACGCCGCCATCAGGAGCTTGAAATCCGATGTCCATGGCCGGCGGTGGTGGGACGAGAAAGAAGCCGATCGGCAACCCGAAGCCGCGGCAGAGCGCCACCAACTCGTCGGCCGAGAACACCTTGATGCGCCCGGGATTCCACGCTGAGCGCTCGAGGGCCGAGAAGCTGGCCGCTGACAGCTTGGCTCCGAGGTAGGGGGCCAGCTCCTCGGCCGCCTGCTCTTGGGTCCAGCCTCGGATCGCTCGAGCCTTGGCCACGTTGTAGGCGACGACCTGGTTGCTCGTCATCAATCGGCGGATGCCCAACTTGCGTGTGCCCATCGCTCGATCGTAGCTCAACTGCTTCGCTAAAGACAACACACGGCTGTTGAAGGCTGCTACCCTACGACTTCGTTGGCTAGTCGACGGAATGATGAGGCTCATGTGCGACCTACCCGAGCTGATGACGGTTGAGGAGACGGCCCGCTACCTCGGTATCGGGAGAACCAAGGCG
>DATLGQ010000352.1:0-4196 GCA_035540435.1 Fimbriimonadaceae bacterium | reverse complement strand
CTCACCGGTAGTGGTCTTTAACTACACCGCGCCCTCCAAGAAAGCCATCCTCAGCTTCTCGAGCCGCCGAGTCGGGGGCGGGAAGGCGGCCGGAGCACTCTACGCGGTCCTCGTGAGATAGTGCCGGGTAAGGATGGTTCTACGAGCTAGATCCCGTAGGTCGGCTTCTTCAGCCAGGCCTTCGGGATCGGCTTGAGGCCGCTCGCCACCATGGCGAACTCCGGGCTCTTCAACACCGAGGTGGCGACCGTCAGCTTCACCGTGCCATGTGGAGTCTTGATTCGCACCGTCTGAAGGTTCGGCTCTTGCGTCCGGTTCTTGTGGGGCGCCCTGAACTTCCACGCGGAGTGCCGGTGCCGGATGTGCTTCGCGTTGTTCGCCTTCTTGCCGCTGACTTGACAGATCTTAGCCATGACTGGGTCCTTGCCCGCGTTCAGGGTCGGGCACGAAGGAAGACTATACCTCAAGGGGCGTGAAGCTTACGCAGGCGCCGCCGGCCGCTCCTCTTCCACATAGGGCTGATGAAGGTGCACCGGCTGATGCTTCCGATCCGCCATGCTCCGCAGCTTCAGATTCAGCATCTCGACGATCACCGAGAACGCCATCGCGAAGTACGTGTAGCCCTTCGGGATGTGCTGCTCGAAGCCTTCCGCGACCAGGTTCACCCCGATGAGCACCAGGAACGACAGCGCCAGCATCTTCACCGTCGGATGCCGCTCCACAAAGGCCGACAAGGGACCGGCGAACGCCAGCATGAATCCGACCGCGATCACCACCGCGCCAATCATGATTGCTATCTGATCCACCATCCCCACCGCGGTGATCACGGAGTCCAGCGAGAACACGATGTCGAGCAGGATGATCTGTCCGATCACGGATGCGAAGGAGGGGTACACCCGCGACGACTTCTCGCCTTCCTCGCCCTCCAGCTTGTGGTGGATTTCGAGCGTCGCTTTGCCGATCAGGAAGAGGCCGCCGAAGATGAGGATCAGGTCCCGCCCGGAGATGCCGTGGCCGAAGACCGTGAAGAGATCGGCCTTCAGGCTCATGACCCATGCGAGCGAGAGCAGGAGGGCGATCCGCATGAACATCGCGAGCATGAGACCGGTCTGTCGCGCCTTCGCCTGCTGCTCCTTCGGGAGCTTCGACGAGAGGATCGAGATGAAAATGATGTTGTCGATCCCGAGAACGATTTCGAGCGCTACGAGCGCCAAGAAGCCCATCCACGCCTGTGGGTCGCCGATCCAGTCGAACACGTGCTTACACCTGCCTCAGAAGATCCTGCGTAGTATGACGACACCGTGGGCGCGTTTGGGAAGTGCGCGAGCCAAACGCCCCTCCTAGTAGGATGATCCATGCCCAACGAGGAGGAACGACCTAACCGGCCTGATAGGCCCGAGCCTCGTGCGAATCCAGATACGCCCGCGCGCCCTCCAGCGAGGCCGCCGGCTCCCAGAGAAACCCCTTCTCGTTCACCACCCAGAGCTCCGAGCCCTCAAAGAAAGGTGGCGGCAGGCGCACGATCCTGAACTTGCCATGCTCTTCGAGGACTTCCCAGCCCGAAAGCTGGGCCAGATTCCGCACGACCTCAGAAGCGCTCGCGTAGTTCTCCGGCATATCGATTCAGACGTAGCCTGTGCCGGCGGCGACATACTCGGGCGCCGGCCGGTCAGGCGTGAACACGATCTCCAAGCCGTAGCACGGGTAGGTCCAGCACAGAACCTCCTCATAGAACTCCTGCAGATACGGGTTCAGGTTGAAGAACCACTGGAGCAGCTTCTTGAGCATCCGGCGGATGCGAAAGGGCGAAGAAAACTTGAGCCGCTGCTTCAGGATGCGTATCCGGATGTCCGTGTAGTAATCCGGCACGGTCCGCCCCATCTGCCGCGCTTGAGGAACGAAGTAGTAGAACGTGTACAGACCGAAGAAGCGGCGATGACTCCAGTCGCTGTAGTAGTACGGGTTCGAGAAGTGGGGCACGAACACATGGCAAGTACCGTTCGGCTTGAGCACCCGCACCGCCTCCCGCATGAAGAGCTCGAAGTTGTCGAGGTGCTCCAACAGGCTGCGACAGTGGATCTCGTCCACGCTGGAATCCGGCAGGAAGGAAAGACCGTCCTCCAGGTCGGCCACGATGTCCACGCCCTCCAAATCGATGCGGTCGACGCCGATGCGCCCAGGCTGCGGCGCCTTTCCGCACCCGAGTTCGAGCACGACCGGCTCGCCCGCGGCAAGTCGGGTGGAAAGGTCGATCTTGATCTTGGGCTCCACGAGCCCTTAGAGGTTAGCGCAAGGAAAGGAAGGGCGCTAGGCCGCTTCGTCTTCTTCGACTCGTACGCTCTTGGCGGGCTCGGCGCTGCCAAAGTCCCAGTTATCGCAGTCCAGGCGGCGGCAATAGATCATGCGCTGCATGGTGCCATCCGCAGCCTCGACGTCCGCCATGTGGGCGAACCGGCAGTCCAGACACATCTCGGGCTCCAACAGTCGAACGATCTTCATCTGACGTGCCATCCGTGCACCTCTCGCGCTGGAGGCACGTCCTGTGCCCCGAGCTACTGTTGATTCTCGGAGGGCTGCGTCAGGTTCATCCCTGCAACGTTGCGGGGTTCGCGTCAGGCTTCTGTAGCTCATACCGATGCTGCGACCAAGGCGTGGACCGGGTGAGCGCATCCTCCAGCAGCCGCATGTATTGAGCGTGGGTGACCTCCACCGCCCCCAGCGAGCGAAGATGAGGGTTCATGATCTGCGCGTCGAACAAGGTGAATCCAAGCTCCCGGCACTTTTCGATCAACGCCCACAGGGCCACCTTCGAGGCGTTGGAGTGGCGATGGAACATCGACTCGGCGCAGAAGCAGGAGCCGACCGCGAGCCCGTACACCCCGCCGACCAATTCGCCATCGTGCCACGCCTCCGCGCAGTGCGCCCACCCTTCGTGATGGATCTGGGTGTAGACCCGGATAAAGTCCTCGCTGATCCAGTTGTCGTCGGGTCTCAGGCAGCCCCGCATGATGTCTTCGAAGCAGGTGTCGAAGCGGATCTCGAAAACCCCCTTGCGGATAATGCGGCGGAGGGAGCGGGAGATGTCCATCCCCTCCATCGAGAAGAGGGCGCGATTTCGGGGCTGGAACCAATCGACCCTGTTGTCCTCGGTCGTCATGGGGAACGCGCCCCGCTCGTAGGCATAGCGGATGAGCCATGGGGTCAACTGCACACCCGTCATCACCACGGATTCATATTAATACACCCGTCGCAGAAGCGAGAGCCACGACGCTCTCAACCCGGCTCCATCAGCGCCCGCGGGACGTGGCCCGGCGGCCCAGAGGCGGGGCACTCACCAAGTTGAGATCTTCGGTCGGAACCGGCGGGGTTTCTGAATTGGGCATGAGGTAAGCCCGCACGATCTCTCGGGCCACCGGTGCAGCCACCTCGCTTCCATGCCCAGCCGCTTCCACGAACACACAGATGGCGATCTTCGGGTTCTCGGCCGGCGCAAGCCCCACGAACCAGCTATGCGTGAGCTTCCCCCTTCGGTGCTCGGCGCTGCCGGTCTTGCCCCCCCAGGGGAGGCCGGGGAGCTTCGCAACCTGCGCGGTGCCCTCGTCGACCACCGCCTGCAAGGCACGCCGAAGGGCAGCCCATACCTGGGGCGCGACATCGATCTCGTGCGCCGGCTCCGGCTCGCGCGGCTCCAGTTCGCCGTCGAAGCTCTGGGCGCCCTTGACCAGATGGGGCCGAAACTGCCTGCCGTCGTTGGCAACGAGCGCCATCAGGTTCGCCATCTGGATCGGTGTGACCGCCAGCTCACCCTGGCCGATCGAAAGGTTCGCCTGATCGCCGGGATACCAGCGCGGATCCTTCCGCCACCGTTCGAGCCACTCCTTGGTGGGCACGATCCCTCTGCTCTCGCTCCTGAGGTCGATCCCAGAGCGGGCACCCAATCCCACCGCGAGTGCAGCCTCTTTGAGGGCCGTCTCGCCGGCCCGCATGCCCAGGTCGATGAAGTAGGTGTTGCAGGACTTGGCGAAGGCCCGGTGGAAAGAGATCGAGCCGTGCCGCCCAAGGCAACGGACAAAGCGGGGGCCAACCCGGTAGCCGCCTGCGCAGACCACCGTCCGGTTAGGATCAAAGACGCCCCGCCTCGCGGCCGCGAGCGTCGTCACGATCTTGAACGTCGAACCCGGCGCGTAGGCGGACTG
>DATLGQ010000351.1:0-3126 GCA_035540435.1 Fimbriimonadaceae bacterium | reverse complement strand
CCCATAACCAGGCCCTTGAAATCGGTATCCTCCGGAGGGTTACGGACGAGGAACTGGCCAACGAGGCCACCGACACCGAGGCCGAATAGAAGCCCCCCGAGTATCGTTGCAACTACTCGCGACACGTTATCGCTCCTTTCGGCAGGTCAGCCCAACGGCTTGGCAGCTGAACGGCGGTGTCGCGCGGGCGACGAGCACGCGCTGCAGTCCGTTCCAGCCCCGAGTCAGACGGGGAGGTCGAGTCCGTTGCACTCTTCAGCCTCATAGCTCGAAGATCGCGACAAGGGATAGCGCGACAGCCCAAGCCACATCGAGGGATGCAGCCGCGGCGCGGGATGCGTTTTTCGGGCCCATCCAAGAAACGTCAAGGCTGTGAGTGATAAGCCGAGGAATGCACCCAACGCTGGCAAGATCAATGCCCCAAGAAGACTTAGTCGATCGGTTTCCAAGTTGAGGTTGCGCGCACCGGCCGGTGTGACCAAGTGATGGAGCACTCGTGCGACACCGAACAGGAATGCAGGAACGAGAAGAGCCAAGCCTCTTATCTCGCAAGAAGATCCTGCTCGCGGCGTCCATGCTCATCTCCCTCGTGGAGCTCCGTGTAACGCACGATGTTGCGTCAGCGACCAGACGCCGGAGGCGGATGCTCCGTTGCACGGCGAGTCATAGCGTCCATGCGTCTGATTCCCCATGGGCTAGCTGCAGGATATCGGCGGGTGCTGCTGCACCACGGAATGCCAATCATCGAAGCGAGGAATCTCACGGAGTGTTCGCTCGAGAGTTGAGAACGCGAAGACGAGGTCCCCCACAGCGGCACACAGTCCGACGGAGGGCCACTCGATCTCAACGACCTGGCCCGACGCCGCATAGCGAATCCTGTATTTCATCGGAATTCATCGGACCTCTCAGAAGGTATGCGCTCGCATTGCTAACGACCTTGGGCGTCAGCGGCCGGCGCCAGGGGCGGGCCGTCCGTTGCGCGCGCGAGTTCCGGCCGATTCATCGACCTCTCTCTCCACTCTCGGCCAGTTCCTGCGAAGGGCAAGCCAGAGGAGAATGCCAACCACCGGAGCAAAGAAGACCATCAGCCCCCAGATCCAACCTGGCTGCCCACGGCGATTCATGTCGGTTCGAGCCCAAAGGGCCAGTCCAAGGAGCACGGGGATGACAAAGAAGCCCCAGACAAGTTCACCGGCCGAAGGAAGCACGACCAGTTCCTCTTCCACTGCAAGAACTGCCATCCGAGCACCCCCTTAGGCCGAATAACGACTTGGGCGCTGACCCGCCGGCGAAGCCGGTCGGGCCCAGCGAAGAGTTCGGCGGCAACGAACCATGCCCGCTATACCCAAGCGCCGCGGCGCATCGTTCTGCTCGGAGGTGATGCTCTCGCGGCACTTCGCTTCGGTTCTCGCGATCTTTCCCATGAATATCAACATCGCCGGTCGTCGCCGGGATCGCTCCCTGGTCGCTAGAACGTCCAACGTGTGCCAGACTCCCCGAAGAGCGTGCCCTTGTCCAGACCCGTCGGGTCGCTGCACCAGCCGAACGCACGCTTCGGGCGGACGACGAAGGGCGCTGGGAACCGGTCAGGTGACCAGTCCCATGCGTACTTCACGTTGATCGCGTCGGCCAAGACCGTGAGAGCCGCGGGGTCCCTGACTCGCTCGGCGCGCCCATCGACTATCACGACCTCGTCTCCGCTCTCGAGATGCACTTCAACCTCGGGATTGGTGGCGAGGTTCTGATCCATGCTGCCGCTGTCGAAGTAAATCGCGCCGTCCAGCCACACGCCCCATACCGGACGCGCATACGCGCGCCCACTCTTGCGCTTCAGGACGACCCAGTAATTGCGCGCGCGCTCGAGTCGCTCGGACGCCCACGACCAGGGCAACGGCGCGTCGGAATCGGTGTCCCAATATCCGCTCGGCCGATCGACCTTCGGTTTCTGCGCGCTGCCCACCACGCCTCCGATCTCCGCCGTTTCACGGATGCTCGAGAACCATCAGTGACGGTCCGCCCAACGGTATGGCGCGTCAGCGGCGGCGCGAAGCGGCATCCGTTGCACGCGCGAGTTAGGCCATGGCTGACTGCCGCAGACCATCGCTATCAAAGCCTCTTTTGGATGTGCTTGTTGGTCTCACGAACGGAGTCCAAATCGTCCTCATCCAGCCCAGCCATGCGGAGGATCTCGAGAATGAACGCCGTCTTAGCTTCCGTATAGGCACGGACGTCGCAGGGATTCTCTCGAACGAGTTGCTTCTTGAGCCTCGTGTACTTCAGGGCTTGGCTTGGGTGTTCTCTCAGGTAATCCCTGAAGGCAATGGGATTGATCAGTGCTGGGCTGGCCGGTTCGCAAGCGAATAGGTGGTGCGAGGCCATACCGGCAGGGTGTCTGTACGCAGAGCGGCCTTGACCGCTGCGGCCCTCGTACATGTACCCGAGCTTGACGATTCGCTCGTCGACCTGGCTGAGCGTGCTCTCGGGCGACAGTACGATGATCATGTCGATTATGGGCTTGGCGGCGAGACCTGGCACTGACGTGCTCCCAACATGCTCGATGGACTCTGCGAGGTCCTCAACGTTCGGCCAGAGTAAATCCCGCAGATGTTGAAATGTCTCCGCCCAAGCGCTGTCGTAGTCGACTAACTCAAGCATCATCGGCCTCACGACCCTGCGTTTCGGCCGCGCGAGGCGAAGCCGAGCGTCGGTTGCAAACACGAGTTAAACGGGGCGTCATCGGGCTCGCGACCTTGATCTCCCAACTCGGACGCCTATGAAGGGGGCGATAAGAAGGACCAGTGCCGGTGGCGCCAGCGTGAACGTCAAAGCATGGTGAGTCCAGCCCGACCGCACATAGGGCTCGTACCACTCGGACATAAGCCCCGCGAGAGCCAAAGGCGGCACGACGACTGCGGCTACAGAGAGAGCGACAGAAGCATGTTCGATATCGGTCCTTGGTTGCGGCGACCGCTTGTAGAGGCGAAAGACATGCCAAAGCACGATGAGGAACACGGGAACAAGCACAATGCTGACGAGGTAGATGCACGTGCCCACCGCGCTTAGTAGCGCGGACCCAACCCCTAGCAGGATGAGGCGACGTTTACCTCTCTCCGGGGACACCTGAGT
>DATLGQ010000350.1:0-10251 GCA_035540435.1 Fimbriimonadaceae bacterium | reverse complement strand
GCCCGAGTCCTTGTCCAAGGCATGGACGCGTTGCCCAACGGCAACGATCACCGTGTTGCCGTCGACGAGCGGCTGTCCGATCGGCGCGACCGGGGTCGGCTGAGCCCACCTCCAAGCCAACGGCGCTGGGCCGTTGAACTGGGCGAGCGCGACAGCCGAAGCGCCCAACAGCGCCAGGGCGAGAGCCAGGCAACGCGACATAAGCATGTTTGCGAATCCTCCTCGAGGTGAGAGTCCGGAAGCGGTCCTGCCCGCCATTTTAGCGGGAGCATGGAGTTGTTGTCTATGCAGAGGCATGCCGGGTATTCCGACGCGCGAGGTGCGGCGTGCGTCACGGCGGCTTCGGTCACAATCCCGCTGACGCTTTGATTCTTCCGATTCTCTGCTACCACAAAGTGGGCCCCGAGCGTGATGAGGGGCGCTGGCTCAACATCTCCCCCGAGCGCTTGGAGAGTCATGTACGCCACTTCGCGCGCCGGGGCTACAACTTCCTGGCCGCGGCCGATCTCGCCCATGACTGGCCGGAGCGAGCCGTGTGCCTCACCTTCGATGATGCCTACCAGTCGATGCTCGACTATGGCCTGCCCGTGCTGCTGCGTCACCGGGCCGCCGCGTCGATCTATGCGGTGCCGGCTTGTGTCGGAGGGACGTCTGCATGGGATGGGGACCGGGCCCGCCCGCTGGCCGACTGGGACTCACTCATGCAGGCTCACAAGGCGGGAATCGAGATCGGCAACCACTCGATGACCCATGCGTGGCTGGGCAAACTCGACGAGGCCGCCCAGGCCGAGGAGATTCGGCTTGCCGACGAAGAGCTGGCAAGGCGCATCGCGCCGCCGCGCTCCTTCTGCTTTCCCTACGGCAGCCGGTCGCCGGCGTCGGCGGGAGTGCTGCTGTCAGCCGGTTACCGGGTAGGTCTGGCGGTGGATCGCCGGCCGGCGCGCCCGGAGGACGATCGATTGGCGTTGCCCCGCATCGTGATCGCCTTCAGCGATGCCCTGCCCAAGCTGCTCTACAAGATCCACATCCGCCCGCACCTGCCCTGAGCGGCCAAACTATCGGCATGCCTCACGGTGAGATGCTCATCGACGGCCACTTCATCGGCGGCCCCTGCGACCAATCGATCGGCAAAGCCGTGCAGCGAAGCCCCTACGACGGCCAGATCGTGGGCACCGTCGCTGAGGGCTTTAGGCCGGAGGCCGACGCGGCCCTCGACTGCGCCGTTCGCGCCTTTGGCACGTGGCGGCGCAGCCCGAGGCACGAGCGCCAAACGCTGCTCAGAAGAATCGCGCATCTCGTCCGGGAACGCTCTGACGAACTTGCCGACCTGCTGGTGCACGAGATCGGAAAGCCGGTCACGTGGGCGGAAGGGGAAGTGTCGCGCATGGCCCTGACCTTCGAGCTGGCGGCCTCCGAGCTCGACCGCTGGGGACTAGAAGAGTTGCCCGTCGACTTCGACCCGCGCGGCAAGGGCTATCGATGTACGGTCGAGCGCTTTCCGATCGGCGTCATTCTGGGCATTGTTCCCTACAACTGGCCCTTCAACCTGGCGGCGCACAAGATCGCGCCGGCGCTTGCGGCAGGGAATACGATTGTGCTCAAGCCCTCCACCCAGGCCGCCCTCTCGACCCTCACCCTCGCCCGCCTGATCCACGACGCCGGCTGCCCGCCCGGGGTGCTCAACGCAGTCAACTGCCCTGCAGAGGTGGCGCAGTGGATGGCGCAGGACCAGCGGGTGGCGATGCTCAGCTTTACCGGCTCGCCCGCGGTCGGCTGGAAGCTCAAGGAGCTGCTGCACGCCAAGCGGGTGTCGCTGGAGCTTGGCGGCGACGCCTCCGCGATCGTGTGCGAGGACGCGGACCTGGAGTGGACCCTTTCGCGGCTGGTTCCCGGCGGCTACGGCTATGCCGGGCAGATCTGCATTTCCATCCAGCACGTTCTTGCGCATGAGTCGGTGTACGAGGAGGTGCGAGAGCGACTGATCGCGGGTACGCAGCGATGCCCCGCCGGCGATCCGGCCCTGAGGGAGACGGTCTGTGGTCCCCTGATCTCGCCGGGGGCCTGCGAAAAGGTACTGGAGTGGGTGGAAGAGGCGCGCGCGGCGGGGGCGCAGGTGCTCGTGGGCGGAACGCGTCAGGGAAACGTCGTGGCCCCGACTCTGGTGGAGGATGTGCCGCCCCATGTGCGGCTCGGGTGCGAGGAGGTCTTCGGGCCGGTACTGACGCTGCGCTCGTTCAAGAACCTCGACGAGGCGCTGGAGCGCGTCAACGACAGCAAGTATGGAATCCACTGCGGCGTTTTCACCCGTTCTCGCCAGAACGCGGAAAGGGCGTTCCAGGAGCTCGAGGTTTCAGGCGTTATCATCAACGACTACCCGACCCTGCGCTTCGACAACATGCCGTATGGCGGGGTCAAGCGCAGCGGCTTCGGGCGTGAAGGCGTGCGCTATGCGATGGACGAGATGAGCGAGCCGAAGGTGAGGCTGACGAGAACCCAAGATTGAGGCCCGACTCCACCAACTCCAAACTCCAAGCTCCGAACTCCAAACGCCAAACTCCTAACTCCAAACTCCCCAACACCCGCTGGTATACTTCTGCCGCCCCAGCGACCGCCGAAGGCGGAAGCAGGCGTCCCACCACGAGCACCCCGGAGGAATCACCCAGACATGCCAGGAGTTGGCACCGTAATCCAGGTTCTAGGACCCGTCGTCGACTGTCGCTTCCCCACCGACAGCCTGCCGGAGATCTATAACGCGATCGAAATCAAGGACGCGGCACGCGGCGTCGATCTCACGTGCGAAGTGGCGCAGCACCTGGGCGACGACATCGTCCGCACCGTCGCCCTGGCCTCCACCGATGGCCTCGTCCGGGGGATGCCCGCAGCCGACACCGGCGCGCCCATCAGTGTTCCCGTAGGTGATGAGACCCTGGGTCGGGTGTTCAACCTGCTCGGGAAGCCGATCGACAACGGAGCCGCCATCCAGGGCGAGCGCAGGATGCCTATCCACCGCCAGCCGCCCTCGTTCGAGGACCAGAGCGTGAAGGTGGAGCTGCTGCAAACAGGTCTGAAGGTCATCGACCTCTTGATCCCGTTCAACAAGGGCGGCAAGATCGGGCTCTTCGGCGGCGCGGGGCTGGGCAAGACGGTTCTCATCCAGGAGCTGATCCGAAACATCGCGGTGGAAGCCTCGGGCGTTTCGGTCTTTGCCGGCGTCGGCGAGCGCACCCGCGAGGGGAACGACCTCTGGCTCGAAATGAAGGAGGCCAAGTTCACCGACAAGGACGGCGTCGTCAAGTCGGTTATCGACAAGACCGCCATGGTGTTCGGCCAGATGAACGAGCCTCCCGGCGCGCGCCTGCGGGTCGCTCTAACGGCGCTCACGATGGCCGAGTACTTCCGCGACGAAGTCGGCAGCGACGTTCTCATCTTTATCGACAACATCTTCCGGTTCGTGCAGGCGGGGTCCGAGGTGTCGGCGCTTCTGGGCCGCATGCCGAGCGCGGTCGGCTACCAGCCGACGCTGGCGACCGAGATGGGCTTCCTTCAGGAGCGCATCACCTCCACCAACAAGGGCTCGGTGACCTCGGTGCAAGCGGTCTACGTGCCCGCCGACGACGCGACCGACCCCGCCCCCGCGACGACGTTCGCCCACCTGGACGCGTACGTGTACCTCGATCGCGGCATCGCCTCGAAGGGCCTTTATCCCGCGGTGGATCCGCTGACGTCCTCCTCCAAGAACCTCGACGCCCGCGTCGTGGGTCAGGAACACTACAACGTTGCTCGACAGGTTCAGCAGACTCTCCAGCGCTACAAGGAGCTCCAGGACATCATCGCGATCCTCGGCATCGACGAGCTCTCCGACGACGACAAGCGCCTGGTAAGCCGAGCCCGCAAGATCGAGCGCTTCCTGTCCCAGCCGAACTTCGTGGCCGAGCAGTTCACCGGCAACCCGGGCCGCTTCGTGACCATCGAGGAGACCGTGCGCGCGTTCAGCGAGATCGTCGCCGGCAATCTGGACGACCTGCCCGAGCAGGCCTTCCTCTACTGCGGTGGCCTGGACGACGTGTACGAGAAGGCCAAGAAGCTGCAGGCGGTTGGCGCGTAAGCCATGGCGAGAATGTTCCAGCTATCGATCGTCGCGCCGGATCGCTCGGTCGTGGACGAGCCGGCGAGCAGCGCCGTGATCCCAGGCTCCGAAGGGTACTTCGGAGTGTTGGCGGGTCACGTCCATATGGTGGCCGCTCTCAAGCCGGGTCTCCTGGAGTTCCTCGACGGAAACAACCAGCGTCAGCACATCGCGATTGGGGGCGGCTTCGCTGAGGTCACACCCGAGCGGCTGATCGTTCTGGCAGATACCGCCGAGCGGGCATCCGAGATCGACGTGGCTCAGGCTGAGGCCGACCTCGAAAATGCGCGCAAGGCCCTTCGCGGCGAGAACGCCTCGATGACGTCCGAGGAAGCGGTCCTCGAAGTCGAGCGGGCCATGAATCGAATTCGTGCCGCCCGCGGCCACTAGTTCGGCGTAGAATCTCTCAAGAGGTCTTTTTATGAGAGAGCTGCGCCGAACTACCGCCGCCCTGGCCCTGGCCGCCGCAATCGTCACCTCCGGCTTCGCCCAGCAAATGGGCGCGCCGGCCGACGTGCCGCGCAATCACTGGGCCTTCAGCGCCGTCGACACTCTCTTCCGGGAAGGTCTGCTCAAGGGTTATCCCGACGGCTCGTTCCGAGGGGGCCGTCCGGTGGTGCGCTACGAACTCGTCGCGCTGCAGGCCCTCAACCTGAGCTTCGCCGCCCTCCCGGTGCCGCAAGAGGTTTCGCGCGACGTGCTGAATGCCGTTCGGCGCGACCTGGAACTTGCCAAGGTCCAGATGAACGAGCTTCGTGAGATGTTTGCGGAGCTGCCGGCTCTCATGAAGAAGATGGAGGAGCTCAATCTCCGACTTCGCGAGCTGCGCCGGCAGGTCGACGAGATGAAGGGCGGCGGCTGAGCGGTCCTATTGGGCCGCGATCTTCGCCCATGTGTCGCGCAACGTCGCAGTGCGGTTGAACACCGGCCGATCCGCCGTAGAGTCCCCATCCACGCAGAAGTAGCCCAGGCGCTCAAACTGATAGCGTGTGCCGGGCGAGGCGTCTGCGACCGACGGCTCCGCGACTCCATGCACCACCTTCAACGAGTTCGGGTTCAGGTTGTCCAGGTAAGAACCGCCGTCGTCCGGATCGGGCTTCACAAAGAGATGGTCATACAGCCGCGCCTCGATCGGTAGCGCGGATTCCGCCGCCACCCAGTGGAGCGTCGCCTTCACCTTTCGACCGTCCGGCGCATCCCCACCGCGCGTGGCAGGATCGTAACTGCAACGGAGCTCGACGATCTCGCCCCTCGCATCTTTGACCACCTCCTCGCACCGGATGAAGTAGCCGTACCGGAGCCTGACCTCACGTCCCGGTGCTAGCCGAAAGAACTTCGGTGGCGGCTCCTCCCTGAAGTCATCTCGTTCGATGTAGAGCTCCCTCCCGAACGGGATCCTGCGTGTCCCCGCCGAAGGGTCCTCTGGATTGTTCACCGCATCCAGCTCCTCGACTTGCCCCTCCGGATAGTTCGTGATGACCACCTTGAGCGGATCCAAAACGGCCATGACCCGCGGCGATCTCTTGTTGAGGTCTTCCCGGATGCAGTCCTCGAGCAGGTGAGGCTCGACCGTCACGTCTGCCCGCCCGCCGACGCCCACCCGGCGGCAGAACTCCGCGATGGCCTCCGGCGTGTAGCCTCGCCGCCGCATGCCCGCCAGCGTCGGCAGTCGTGGGTCGTCGTAGCCTGCCACATGCCCGCCCTCGACCAGCTCGACGAAGCGGCGCTTGCTCATGACGGTGTAGGTAAGGCCGAGCCGCGCAAACTCGATCTGGCGCGGGTGGTAAATGCCGAGGCGCTCGAGGAACCAGTCGTAGAGGGGCCTGTGGATTTCGTACTCCAAGGTGCACAGGGAGTGGGTGATGCCCTCAATTGAGTCCTCGAGCCCGTGCGCCCAGTCGTAGGTGGGATAGATGCACCACTTGTCGCCCTGGCGGTGATGGTGGGCATGCCGGATGCGATACATGACCGGATCTCGCATCATCACGTTGGGCGAGCTCATGTCGATCTTCGCCCTCAAGGTGCGGGCGCCATCGGGGAACTCGCCGGCCCGCATTCGCTGGAAAAGGTCCAGGTTCTCTTGGATCGAGCGGTCTCGCCAGGGGCTGTTCTCGCCAGGGCTCGTGAGGGTGCCGCGCGTCTTGTTCATCTCCTCTGCAGAGAGATCGCAAACGAAGGCGTCTCCCTGCCGGATGAGCTGCAGCGCCCACTCATACATCTGGTCGAAGTAGTCGGAGCCGAAGAATGGACCTCGGATCTCAGGCTTGACATCAGCGCGACCGCCAGCAGGCGGGAGGGCCGAAAGCACCCAGTGCACGTCCTCGATGATCCCGTCCACGAACTCCTGCTCCTCCTTGAGCGGGTTCGTGTCGTCGAACCTCAGATTGAACTGCCCCCCAAACTCGTGCGCGATCAGATAGTCGATCCAGATCGCCTTGGCATGGCCGATGTGGAGGTAGGCGTTGGGCTCCGGAGGGAAGCGGGTGTGGACGCGGTCGAACCGCCCCGAAGCCAGATCTTCTCGGATGGCTTCGCGGATGAAGTCGGTCGCAGGCGGGGTCTTCGGTTCGGTCATCGGCGGAGCCTACAATTATATCGACTCCCGATTCGGCCCCAAGCCTCCCTAGGTACGATCACCTCGTGAGCGCCGTGCCCGCAACCAATCTCGACCTCCTCTGCATCAACACGATCCGCGGGCTGTCCATGGACGCGGTGCAGGCGGCCAACAGCGGCCACCCTGGATTGCCGCTCGGCGCCGCCCCCATGGCCTACGCCCTCTGGAGGCGCCACCTGCGACACAACCCGAAGGATCCCAAGTGGATCAATCGCGACCGCTTCGTCCTCTCAGCCGGCCACGGCTCGATGCTGCTCTACTCGCTCCTCCATCTCACCGGATACGACCTCTCGTTGGGCGAGATCAAGAACTTCCGACAGTTCGAGAGCAAGACCCCGGGCCATCCCGAGAACTTCATGACGCCGGGCGTCGAGATGGCGACCGGTCCTCTCGGGCAGGGATTCGCCACTGCCGTCGGCATGGCCATCGCTGAGCGATTCCTGGCCGCTAACTTCAACCGGCCCGGCCTCCCGCTCATCGATCACCACACCTACGTCCTCGCCAGCGACGGCGACCTTATGGAAGGCGTCACCAACGAGGCGGCCTCGCTCGCGGGGCATCTCGGGCTGGGCAAGCTGATCGTGCTCTACGATGACAACCGCATCACCATCGACGGGAGCACCGACCTCGCCTTCACCGAGAACGTCGAGATCAGATTCAAAGGCCTCGGCTGGCACGTGCAGCGAATCGACGGCATGGATGTCGACGCCGTCGATCGGGCCATAGGCGAAGCCAAACGGAGCGAGCAGCCCAGCCTCATCATCGCCCGGACCGTCATCGGCTACGGCTCACCCAACAAGGCGGGCACCAGCAAAGTTCACGGATCGCCTCTCGGCCCTGAGGAAGTGAAGCTCACCAAGCAGGCCCTCGGCATACCGGAGGAGCCCTTCCACGTGCCAGAGGAAGCTTTGAAGGAGTTCCGCAAAGCCCTCGAGCAGGGCGCGGATAGCCAGGCCGAGTGGGAGGAACTGAGGGCGCTATATGCTCAGGAGCACCCGAACGAAGCCGCGACCCTACGCAAAGCCCTCACCGGCGAGTGGGGAACCGAGTGGATCAGCGCCCTGCCCGACCTGAACGAGAAGATGGCGACCCGACAGGCGAGCGGCAAGACCATCAACGCCATCGCGCCCCATCTGCCCACCCTCCTCGGAGGAAGCGCCGACCTCGCCGAAAGCAACCTCACCCACATCAAGGAATCGCCGGATTTCCAGCGAGACACCCCAGGAGGCCGAAACCTCAACTTCGGCGTCCGCGAGCATGCGATGGCGGCCGCGGTGAACGGGATCACCCTCCACGGCGGATGCCGCGCCTTCGGTGGCACGTTCCTCATCTTCAGCGACTACTGCCGGCCCTCCCTGCGCCTCGCCGCCCTCATGGGCTGCCCCTCGATCTTCGTCTTCACCCACGACTCGATCGGCCTGGGCGAGGATGGACCCACCCACCAGCCGATCGAGCACCTGCCCGCCCTCCGCGCCATCCCCAACTTCAACCTCATGAGGCCCGCCGACGGTCGGGAGACGGCCGCGTGCTGGAAGGTCGCCCTCCAGAGCACCGGCACCCCCTGCGCGCTCGCGCTCACGCGTCAGGCTCTCCCTCCGGTGTCCCCGCCCATCGAAGAGGGGAGGCACCCCGCCGAGAGGGGCGCCTATGTCCTCGCCGGCGACGGGGCGCCGCAAGTCGTGCTGGTCGCCAGCGGCAGCGAGGTGCACGTCGCCCTTGGCGCCCGCAGGCCGCTCCAGGAGCTGGGCGTGGAGGCGAGAGTGGTCAGCATGCCGAGCTGGTACCTCTTCGAGAAGCAGCCCGAGGGCTATCGCTGCGAAGTCCTTCCCCCGGGCGTCCCCACCCTCTCGGTAGAGGCGGCCTCCACCCTCGGATGGGCTCGCTACGCGCAGGCGCACGTCGGCCTCGACAGCTTTGGGTCCTCCGCCCCCGGCGAGGTGCTCATGAAGCACTTTGGGTTCACGCCCGAGAACGTCGCGCGAGTGGCCCAAGAGCTGCTGAACACGAGGAGCAAGGCGTGAGCCTGCTTTCGCCCGCGCCAACCGTGCAGTTGACCGAGGCGCAGGTCCGGTTCTATCACGACAACGGCTACCTCGTCGTCCGCGGCCTGACCACTGTGGAGGAGGTCGAGTGGCTTCGGGAAGTCTATGACGAGTTGTTCGATTCGCGCACCGGACGTGAGCGGGGGGATCAGTTCGACCTGGCAGGCGCGGATGAAGAGGGCGAGACGGCCAAGCTGCCCCAGATCCTGAACCCGAGCGGCTATCGGCCCGAGCTCAAGCACACGCTAGCGTGGGCGAACGCACGACAGGTGATGACCGCCCTTTGGGGCCAGGAGCCGGCCAGCCAAGGCGACCACGCGATCCTCAAGCCCGCAGGCTATGGAGCGCCGACGCCGTGGCATCAGGACGAGGCGTACTGGGATCCTACGCTGGACTATTGCTCGCTCAGCATCTGGATGCCGCTGCAAGACGTGGACGAGCGGTCCGGCTGCCTCCACTTCGTGCCCGGTTCGCATCTTCAGGAGGTCTTGCCTCATCGACCCATTGGAGGAGATTCCCGGGTGCATGGGCTCGAGCTTGATTGCAGCCCACCCGAACTGGCGCGAGCCGTTTCGTGCCCGCTTGCCGCGGGCGACTGCACGGTTCACCATCAGCGCACGCTCCACTACGCACCGCCCAATGAAAGCGACGTGCCACGACGAGCCTGGATCCTGATGGGCGGACTTGAAGCCAAGCCCTTGGCTGAGTCCAGAGATTTTCCCTGGCAGGCTCAGCGTCACACGGCGCGGTCGGAGCGAGCCCGAGCCGCTGAAGCGGGCGCATGAGCCGTTGGAAGAACTTCAAGATCTGGCGCGGCCGCCTGCCGCACTGGCGCGCCGACGACGTGCGCTACTTCGTGACCTTCAAGCACCGCCGCGCCCTCAACGAAGACGAGCGGCTTGCGTTGTTCCGCCAGCTTCTGCGGCCCGAGGGCAGGAAGTGGGACCTACTGATTCTGTGCGTGCTGCCCGAGCGCACCGAACTCATCTTCAGCGTCCGCACGGCGGCCGACGGCCAGCCGGTGGAGCTCTCGCAGATCGTGGAGCCGGCCAAGCGTCGGGCCGCCAAGGACATTGGCAAGATCTCCAAGGACCGCTACCCGCCCTTCTGGGAGGAGAGCTACGACCGCATCATCCGCGACGAACCCGAGCTGGAACAGCGCTGGCAGGAGGTTTACGACTCGCCGGTGATCGAGGAACTGGTCGAAGATCCCACGGAGTGGGAGACGCTGTATGTGGCCGCAGGTTGAGGTTTGGGCTTCCTAGAGTCTAGAGTTTAGGGTTTGGAGTTTGGATTGGAAGAAACGCCAAACTCTAAACTCTCAACTCTAACTCGAACGAAGCCTACTGCACCTTCAAAATCTCGATCTCGAAGATCAGCACGCTGTTGCCGGGGATCTCCGGCATCCGCCCATACACCCCGTAGCCCACTGCGGGCGGGATGCGTAGGCGATACTTGCCGCCCTGGCG